>JAWOHQ010000198.1:0-4027 GCA_046485105.1 Candidatus Competibacteraceae bacterium
CTTTCAAGGAACTCATCCAGTCGCTGCGAAGCGCCTTGGGCGTCCACAACGCCGACTGCACGGCGATGCCGGCGGTCTCCAGATCGCGCATTTCGCCGATCATGATCACGTCCGGGTCCTGGCGGACGATAGCGCGCAAGGCGTTGGCGAAGGTTAGATTGATCTGCTGCTTGACCTGAATCTGGTTGACCCCTTCCAACTGGTATTCCACCGGGTCCTCGACGGTGAGAATCTTCCGTTCCGAGGTGTTGATGGTTTGCAGCGCGGTGTACAGGGTGGTGGTTTTGCCGCTGCCGGTCGGGCCGGTGACCAGGATGATGCCGTGCGGCATCCGCAACACCTGGAGAAACCGTTCGAGCGTCCGCGGGCTGAAGCCCAACACCGGGAAATCCAGCACCACGCTGGCCTTGTCGAGAATCCGCATCACCACGCTCTCGCCGTACAGGGTCGGCACGGTGGACACCCGCAGGTCGATTTCCTTGCCCTGCGCCCGCAACTGAATGCGCCCGTCCTGCGGCAGGCGTCGCTCGGCGATGTTCAGTTTGGCCATGATCTTGATCCGGGAGATCACCGCCGCCGACAGCCGTGAGGGCGGGGATTCCACCTCGTGCAGCACGCCATCCACCCGGTAGCGAACTTTCAGCCGATTCTCGAACGGCTCGATGTGAATATCCGAGGCCCGCGATTCCACCGCTCGGGCGATCATCAGGTTGACCAGGCGGATCACCGGCGCTTCGCTGGCCAGTTCCTTAAGGTGCTGGATCTGTTCCTCGTCGGTGAGATCGTCGGCCAAGCCGATGGATTCGACGATCTGGCCCATCGCCGAACGGCCTTTGCCGTACAGGCGTTCGAAGGCGGTTTCGAGCTCCGTGGGGATGCCCACGCGCGGCAGGATCGCTTTGCCGGTGGCCAGGCGCAGCGCCGACAACACGTAATCGTCGGTCGGATTGGCCATCGCCACCGTCAGACCCTGCTCATCCTCGAACAACGGCACCACCCGCGAGTCCTTGAGAAAGCGCGGCGAGACCGCGCCATTGGTCGCTGGCGTATCGGGGAAATCGGCGGGGCGGACCAGCGGCAGGTTCAACCGCGCGGCCAGCGCTTCGGCCAAGTCGCGTTCCGACACCAGCCCGAGCTTGACCAGCAGGGTCTCCAAACTCTCGCCGGTGCTGTCCCGCACTCGTCGCGCGCGTTGTAGGTCGGCATCGGCCAGTTTCTGGCGCTCGACCAGCATTTCGCCAAGATCAACGGACATTGATGAGGTTAAGGGGTAAAGGTTCGCAAGCATTCACTCCCCTCTCCCGCCTGCGGGAGAGGGGTTGGGGGTGAGGGGTGAAACCACGGCCAGCATCGCTTCCAGCCCATCCCACCACGGGCGCGGTCCGATACCGAAACGCTCCATCAGCCGCGAACTGTCCAGCACTGAATTGGCGGGCCGGGCGGCGGGGGTCGGGTAGTCGATGGTATGAATAGGGGTGACAGCGCGAACCTCGAGCGGTTCGCG
Source organism: Candidatus Competibacteraceae bacterium (assembly GCA_046485105.1). Lineage (GTDB taxonomy): Bacteria > Pseudomonadota > Gammaproteobacteria > Competibacterales > Competibacteraceae > REEE01. The sequence continues at coordinate 1,505 of JAWOHQ010000198.1, forward strand.
AATTCGGGCTTGTTCGACAATCGCGCTGGCGAAGCCGTGCCAGGTCGTGGCCGGCGCGCCGCAGTAATGGTAAGTACCCCAGCTATCACGCGCGTCGATTTCAGCTAGTCGTCCCGCCAGTTCCAGCAGGACGTCGGCAATGTCGCCGGCATAGGTGGGGCAACCGTGCTGGTCGGCGACCACCCGTAGTTCCTCCCGTTCTCGCGCCAGGCGTAAAATGGTCTTGACGAAGTTATGGCCATGCGCGCCGAACACCCAACTCACTCGCAGGATGAAATGGCGGGACAGCAGCCCGCGCACCGCTTCGTCGCCTTCCTGCTTGCTCCGGCCGTATACGCCCAGCGGCGCGACCGGGTCATCTTCCGTATAAGGATCGGTCTTGCGCCCGTCAAAGACGTAATCCGTGGAAATATGCAGCAGGGGGATACTCGACCGGGCGCAGGCGGCGGCGAGATGGGCGGGACCGTCGCGATTCACGGCAAACGCGAGTTCCGGTTCCTGTTCCGCCTTATCCACCGCCGTGTAAGCCGCCGCGTTGATCGCGACGGCCGCGCCGCTGGCGTCCAGCGCCCGATCCACGGCGGCGGCGTCAGTAATATCCAGTTCGGCCTGATCCCAGGCCAGGACGGCATGACCTAGGACGGCCGCGCGGCGGGTCAGTTCCCAGCCGACCTGACCTTGAGCGCCAATCACGATGATTCGCATGAATTACCCTTGATAAACCGGCAAGTTTTCAATTGCCTGATCGTGCAATCGCGGATTTTGCCGATCCTTGGCCGACAGCGCCACGTCGCGCGACGGCCAGGCGATGCCGATGTCGGGATCGTCCCAGGCGATACCGCATTCCGAGGCCGGATGGTAGTAATCGGTGCATTTGTAGAAGAAATCCGCGTCCTCCGACAAGACGCAGAACCCGTGGGCGAAACCGGGCGGAACGTACAACTGGCGATGGTCCACATCGTCCAGCACGCAACCGTACCAGCGTCCGAAACTCGGCGAGCCGCGCTGGATGTCCACCGCCACGTCGAAAACCGCGCCGCGCGTGACCCAGACCAGTTTGCCCTGCGGTTGCACGAGTTGATAATGTAAGCCGCGCAGCACGCCCCGGCGCGAGCGGGAATGGTTGTCCTGGACGAACCGCTCGGGCATCCCGGCTTCGCTGTAGCGCGCCGCCTGCCAGGTCTCCATGAAGAAGCCGCGGGCGTCGCCGAACGCCTTCGGCTCCAGTAGCAACACCCCTGGCAATTCCGTCTCGATCACGTTCATTGCGCGCGTCCGTGTTTCAGTAGTTCCAATAGATATTGCCCGTAACCGCTCTTGGCCAGCGGCGCGGCCAACCGCGCCAGTTGCCCGTCGTCGATAAAGCCCATTCGCCAAGCGACCTCCTCCGGGCAGGCGATTTTCAAGCCCTGCCGCTGCTCGACCACTTGGACAAAGTGAGCGGCGGCCAGCAGCGATTCGTGAGTTCCCGTATCCAGCCAAGCGTAGCCGCGCCCCAACAGCTCGACGTTCAATTCACCGCGTTCCAGATAGATGCGGTTGAGGTCGGTGATTTCCAGTTCGCCGCGCGCCGAGGGCCGGATGGTCTTGGCGACGTTCACCACGTCGTTGTCGTAAAAATACAGTCCGGTGACCGCATAATTGGATTTGGGCTGCCGTGGTTTTTCCTCGATGTTCACGGCTCGACCCTGGGTATCGAAGCTGACCACGCCGTAGCTTTCCGGATCGCGCACGTAGTAACCAAACACCGTGGCGCCCCGCTCGCGAGCGATCGCCCGGCGCAGCAACGCCGACAACCCCTGACCGTAATAGATATTGTCGCCGAGGATCAGGCAGGCCGGATCGGCGCCGATGAAGGACTCGCCGATCAGAAACGCCTGCGCCAACCCATCGGGACTCGGCTGCACCGCGTAGTGGAAATTAACGCCCCATCGCTCGCCGTCACCGAGCAGGGTCTGATACGCCTCCTGATCGCGCGGGGTAGTGATGATCAGTACATCCCGAATGCCGGCCAGCAGCAGCGTGGCGATCGGGTAATAGATCATGGGTTTGTCGTAGACCGGCATGAGCTGTTTGCTGACCGAGACCGTCAGCGGATGCAGTCGGGTGCCGGAGCCGCCGGCGAGGATAATTCCTTTGTATCTCATTAAGAATCAAGTTTATCGGTAGTCAATTGGGGTTGGCACGGCTTCTCACTCCACCGTCACGTATTTGGCCAAATTACGCGGCTGGTCCACATCGGTGCCCTTGAGCACCGCCGCATGATACGCCAGCAATTGCAGGGGGATGGCGAACACGATGGGCGCGATCGATTCCGGCACCGCGCCCAGCGACAGGACGTGGGTATCGACGCCGCTGAGATGAGTATCCACCTCGCGGTCGGCGAACAGGAACAGGACCCCACCCCGCGCCCGCACTTCCTGCAGGTTGGACAGCACCTTTTCCAGCAATCCATCCTTCGGCAGCACACAGACCACCGGCATGTCGGCGTCCACCAGCGCCAGCGGCCCGTGCTTCAACTCG
>JAWOHQ010000224.1:0-2548 GCA_046485105.1 Candidatus Competibacteraceae bacterium
GCCTTCAAGGAGGAGTTCACCAAGACCTCGGTCGGCACCTTCGGCTCGGGCTGGGGCTGGCTGGTCAAGAATCCGGACGGCTCCGTGGAACTGATGAGCACATCCAACGCCGGTACGCCGATGACCTCCGGCAAGGCAGCGCTACTGACCTGCGACGTTTGGGAACACGCCTATTACATTGATTACCGGAACCTGCGGCCCAAGTACGTCGAGGCGTTTTGGAATTTGGTCAATTGGGATTTCGTGGCGAAGCAATACGCCTGAGTCGCCCCCTCTCACCTTCCCGCGCCTCTCCCGCAAGGGTGAGGCGCGGGAGGCTATAGCGCTTCTATCTGACCGGTGGCATCGCCGAAGCGAACCACCCCGGCGCCGCGCGCCACCCCTCACTTGATTCAAGGGGGAGAATTTCCACAATCGGCAGGGGACCGCCATAGTGGCGCGGGCGCTATTCCGGCTCTTCCAGGCGATAGCGAATCCAGTCGGCCAGGGCGCTGGCGCTCATGGGATTGGCGATGTGATAGCCCTGGATGATGTGGCAACCCTGTTCGCTCAGCAACGCCATCTGCTCGGCGGTTTCCACGCCCTCGGCCACCACCCGCAGACCGAGCGTGTTGCCGATCGCGGCGACAATGGCGGTGATGGCGCGACTATCCTCGCGACTGGTCATATCGGCAACGAAACGCTGGTCGATTTTCAATTCATCGATCGGATAGGAACGCAGGCAGGCCAGCGAGAAATAGCCGGAGCCGAAATCATCGATGCTGATGCTCAGGCCGATCCGCTTGACCTCCTCCAGAATAGTCCGGGCATGCGCGGCATCGTCCAGCAAGGCATCCTCGGTCAACTCGATGCTCAGCCGGGCCGGGTCGATGGCGTAGCGGCCGACGCATTCATGCAGGGTCGCCAGAATTTGCGCCTGGCGGAAATGGCGGGCCGCCACGTTGAACGACACTCGCACCGGCGGCAGCTTGATGTGATCCCAGATCAGGATCTGCCGGCAGATCTGGTCGATGGTCCATTGGCTCAGAGTCACAATCAACGTGGATTGCTCGGCGATCGGGATAAACTCGCCGGGCGTGACGTAGGAGCCGTCCGCGCGCCGCCAGCGCAGCAGCGCCTCGATCCCGACAACCCGCCGGCTGCGCACATCGATCTGCGGCTGATAGTGCAGGAACAGTTCATCCTTTTCCAACGCCAGGCGCAGCCCGCTCTCCAACGCCAGCCGTTGCGAAGCGGCGCCAGCCATGTTGCTGGTAAAAAACTGGAAGGCGTTTTTGCCGGTTTCCTTGGCGCGATACATCGCGGTATCGGCGTTGCGCAGCAGGGTGTTGGGGTCGGGGCCGTCGTCGGGATAGACCGCGATCCCGATGCTGCACCCGACGAACACATCACGCTCGGCAAGGCGGAACGGCTTGGCGAAGGCTTCGAGCACCCGCGAAGCGGCCAGCGCGGCTTCATGCTTCTCGACATCTTCCAGGAGAAAGGTGAATTCGTCGCCACCCAGCCGCGCCACCGTGTCCGCAACCCGGATGCAGGATTTCAGGCGTTCGGCCGCCTCGATCAGCAGTTGATCGCCGCAATGATGGCCCAGGGTGTCATTGACGATCTTGAAGTTGTCGAGATCGATGAACAGGACCGCCAACAGGCGGTCGCTGCGTTCCAGGCGGGCCAGCGCGTGCCGCAGGCGATCGACGTACAGACTGCGGTTCGGCAGCCCGGTCAATTCATCGTGCGTGGCCAGGAATTCCATGCGCTGGTGCGATTCCCGGATCAGGGTGATGTCACTGAGCGTGGCCACGTAGTTCAGTACGCCGCCCTCGGCATCCTCGATGGCGTTGATATTCAGCCAGCACAGATATTCCTCACCGTCTTTGCGGCGATCCCAGACTTCACCCTGCCACCAACCGTGGCTTTCGAGGTGCTGCCATACCGCCTGATAAAACGCGGCGTCGTGCCGGCCGGATTGCAGCAGGCGCGGCGTCTGACCGACCGCCTCCTCACGGCTGTAGCCGGTGATCGCCCGAAAGGCGCCGTTGACAGACAGAATACGGAGCTCCCGGTCGGTGACCATCACCGCCTCGGCGGCGCGATCGAACATCCGGGCGGCCAGTCGGAGCTGTTCTTCAATCCGCTTGCGCTCGGTAATATCGAGCGCCTGGGTACAAACGGCGATGACGGCGCCATCTTCCGAGAGCAGCGGAAAGCGAATCGCCAGCAGCGAGCGCTGGCTGCCGGCCAGCACCAGTTGATCCTCGGATTGCAGGGCGCCACGCCGCCGCATGACTTCCAATTCCTTATTGCGGAACAGTTCCGCGATGCCTTGGGGGAAAAGTTGATAGTCGGTCTTGCCCAGCACCCTCTCGGCGCGCAGATCGAACACCCGCTCGAACTGGATGTTGACGAATTCGTAGCGGCCGACGGCATCCTTGATCATGAAGATGGCGACCGAATTGTTCATGACCGCCAGCAGCTTGTTTTGATCGGCGCGCAGGCGACGCTGGGCCTCGACCAGGTCGGTGTTGTCCAGCAAAGTGACGATGGCGCCGCG
>JAWOHQ010000242.1:0-2954 GCA_046485105.1 Candidatus Competibacteraceae bacterium
TCCGTGCCCTTGACCGCCAACAGGCTATTTTCCGGCAACGCCGCCACACAACCGTCTGGATAGGCGACCTCCGCCTGGCCGCCGGCCACCGCCACCACCCGATAGCCCGCCTGCAAGGGCATCCCTTCTTGCGCCGGAACCATGGCGCTGCCCTGGCTGACGAATACTGTCCCCTGTAGTTGCCGCAAGACCGCCACCGGCTCGGCGGCGCCTGCACTCAGCGCCAGCCCGGACCACAAAACCAACGCAACCCACCGCTGCAAGCCGCTCTTTTTGAGCATCACTCGATCCTCCGCCGCATGAACCAAACCCCACGCTCCAGAACCCCGCCTCATTTCCTTCCGCCTTGAGGAAGCACACGAGCCAATCCTAGTCGCAATCGGCTACCTTGTAAATCAGGCATCGTACCTAGAAGAGACATTTGAAACCAAACGTCCACCGGAAGCCACAACCCATTCATTCAGTTATTCATTCATTCATTCATTCATTGCGCCAGATCGATCGTTCCGGCATCCCCCAGACGGACTATCGCCAAGTCATCGAACCAGATTTCACCCTCGACCGTGAAATCCAGCGCGGCGCGGCCGTCCAGTTCCAAACGCAGGATTTGCGCCGGACAGTCCGTCTCGGGCACCGTAAACTCGCCGGCGAAGGCCCGCCACTGATCCCAACCCAGAAACCGTTCGCTCTCCACCAGTGGCGGGTCCCCCGGCGCGCAGCGCACCACCCACAGCAACCCGCGCTCGGTTCGCACATTGTCGAGCCGCACCTTGCCTTGCAACCGGTAGCGACCCGGCTCCAGATAGAGATACTGGAAAACATGCTGGAATCGTACTCGCTGGCCGTCGAAGCGCACCCGTAGCGCCCGGTCGCCGCTCATGCCGTAAGTCCGCGCGGTTCCAACCCACGCACCCCGGACCGACGACATCCGCCAGTCGAATCCCACACCGCTCGACGGCAATTCAAAGCCGCCGTTGTAGACATTGCCCAGCATCCTGATCCGCGCCTCGTCCAGACCGCCCAACCAGGCCAGGTACGCTTCCAGCCAGCGTTCATCCCGCCACAGGCGATCCAGATAGGCCCGCCGCTCGGCCTCCGCCGGCAATGCGCCCTGTCGCTGGCGATTCTGATACAGAAACGTCACGGTTTCCGCCCGCGGCGCATTGCGGGCGGCGTAGATAAAGAATCGCTCCCACCACTCGGGCGGTTCGGCCAGCAGTGGCGCCAGCAACGGCTGGCTGGCTGGCTGCTCGGCCAGGTTCAGCAACACCGGAAAAATCTGGCTGGCGGTTCCCGGGCGGGTGCGCAACAACTGGGTCCAGCGCGCCAGCGCCCGCTCCGGCTGTTCCTGCCGCAGCCAGAATTCCGCCGAGCGGATCAGCGCCGGGCTGCGCAGCGGCCCCAACAGATCGGCGATTTCCACCAGCGTGATCGCCTCCCGCCGGCGTTCGCCCCGCTCCCATACTTCGGCCAGGGTCAGGTAGATCAGCGCATCGGTGGGATTGGCCCAGGCGGCGGTCTGGAGCTGTCGTTCGGCGGCGACCGGATCGTGCTCGGCCTCATCCCGAGCCTGGCGATAGAGCGCCAGCGGGTGATCGCCGCGCCAGCGCAAGGCGGCGGCGGTCGCTTCGGCGCCATCCTCCCGCACGGAGTGTTCGGCCAAACCGGTGACCACGATCCGCCAGCCCAGCAGCCCGGCGATCAACACCACGACGCCGTGCTTGATCATGCGTGGCGCGATATTCATCAAACGGCTCAAATTCCGGTTCACTCCAAGCGCCGAATGTCGAAATCGATGCCCCGGATCAACACCCGCGCCTCCTGCCTGGACACCTCGAAACGGAGACTGCCCTCGTAGTCGTGCGTGGAGCCGTCGGATTGCACGGCCCGCAACCGGTAGTGGGTCACGCCAGTCGCCGTCGATCCACGGGGGGTCCAGCGCACCGGATTCAGAGACAACCGCCGGCTTTGGGTGGCGCCAAAAAAGTCGGCGTAATCCCGGCGCAGGCGGTCGCGATCCTGGCCGCTCCCGCCGCGCGCCCGAACGTCAAACAACGCCATCAAACGATCCAGATCGCCGCTTTGATAGGCGCCGGCATAATGATCGATCAAAATATCCAATTCGCGCGTGGTGAGCTCGCGAGCGGTGGTTTGCCGTTCGGCGCGCTCGAGCGACTCCAATGGTCCCTGTTCGGCTTTCGACGGCGAGGGCTGTCGCGAGGGCTGCCGTGGCGTCTGCTCGACCAACCGCGAGATTCGCGCCTGTTCCTTCCGCGTCTGTTCGGCCGACTGTTTGGCCCGAGCCTGCTCCGCGCGTAATTGCTCCAGCCGCCGCCGCTCCACCTCGAGTCGCGTGGCGCGCAGTTGTTGTTCCAGCAAGGCCCGCTCCTCCCGCAACCGCTCCAGTTCCGTCTGCTCGATTCTTAACTGATTTTGATGATCGGTTTCCAGTTGCTCGCGGACGGCGTGAATCCGGGATGCTCGCGCGCCGGCCTCCCGTTCGATCTGTTCCAGCGCCCGCCAATCGGGACTGGCCTGGAAAGCGGCCAAGGCGCCCTCGGCCGGCGACGCCGCCAACGGCGGCGGTATTTCGGCAACGGTGGACCCGGATTCAGCGGTTGCTGTAATTGATGGTTTGGCCAGCAGATAAACCCCCGCCACCCCTAACACCGCCACCAACGCCGCCCCTCCCAGCACCAGCACGGGTAAATGGGCGCGCGGCGCCAACCGCGAACGCCGCCGGCGCGGCGCTTCACGCCAAGCGGTGGAACGCGAGCGCGCGACGCCCGGAACCCTGGCGGCGCTCGGTTCCCCGCGCGCCCGGGACCCATCATAGGCGGCGCGGGTTTGGGGCCGGGACAGGACCGAGTAGGCTTCATTGATTCGGGCGGCGTAGCTATCCACCCAGAGATCGGCCGCGCCGGCTCGATCCGGATGCATCAGGCGCATCAGCA
>JAWOHQ010000267.1:0-6187 GCA_046485105.1 Candidatus Competibacteraceae bacterium
GCCACATGCGCCCGTGCTCGTGCCGGCAGATCGGCGGCGTCGGCGACGGCCTCCAGCCGCTGCCAGAGTTCGCTCAGACGTTCGCCCAAACGCGGCGGCGGTTGTGCCTCGCCGCGCTCGAGCTCATACGGGTGACACGCCGCGCCGAGGGCGCGGATCAACGTCTGCGCCTCGTCTTGACGCGCTGGCGCTTGATCGCGGGCGAACGACGCGCGCGCCCAGCGCCGCAACGCCTCCTGGAGGCGCTGCGCAACGGCGGGCGGGCGTCCAGGGCCATGGCGTTGCGGGTGGTGCGCCTGCTCGGCGGCGCGCGCGGCCTGCAGCTGCGCCTCGGCGGCCGCCACCTCGGCGTCGGCCACGCGCCGCGCCCGCGCCCGCGACGGACCGGTCGCCTGAGCCACCTCATGCTGCAGATGGAACAGATCCGGGGAATGATGGGCCTGATGATCGCGCTCGATGTGCCGGCGCAGCGCGGTGGCCTCATCCGAGGCGCCTTGCACGAGGGTGATCGGCAAGCCTTCGCAGGCCGCCGCCAGCGCCTGCGTCCAAGTCGCTGCGGTGCGATCTTCGGCGTACTGCTCCAGCAAGATGAAGTTCGCCACCGGCTCCAGCGCCACCAAGCAGATCGCCGGGTGGAAGGTCTCATCTTCGCAGACCGTGATCGCGCGCGGCGTCATGCCGGCGGCCAACCGCGCCCGCTGTTCGGCGGCCACCTCCACCACGGCCTGCTCCAGGGCCGCGTTCAACGCCTGCTGACTCCCGTAGGAGGCGCCCACGAACGCCGACCAGCCGCTCAGCTCCAAGACCTCACTGACCAAGCGCACGCCACCGCCAGCGCGCCGGGTGATGACGAAATGGATCGCCACGATCAGCCGATGCAGCCAGTGCACACCCGCTTCAGAGGCGACGAACGCGGCCAACTCCGCCGGGGCATCGCCTGCGGCGAGCTCCGAACACGCCCAGGCCCGCAAGGTACTGCGTGGGCATCCCATCGCCGCCGCCGCTTGGCGTTCACTGTGCCCCGCGGCGCGACAGCTGGTCGCCGCCGTGAGCGTCCGCGCCCGCTCCAGGCGGCTCGCAGGCTTCATCGCGGGACCTCTGGCAACGCGGTACGGTCTGGGCTAAAGTCATCTGTGGCAGAACCTTCGAACATCGCTCTCGACCCTCGGTGAGCTTGCACTTCCAAGGGTAAGAAATTTCGTGGGTTCTGCCACCCCCTTTCACGACAATATCTCAGCGCCGCACCGGGTCTTGGACCGAGTTATGATCAAGGCCGTAGTGCTCCAGATGTGGATATCGAACCGATTAAAGCTCAATAAATAAATTGGTTATAACGATTCATATTCACGTCAAGAACACTACCCGACGCGGTCAGCCAGAAATAAAAAGGTTCTGATTTCAGGTCATACCCCGCCACCAGGTCGTCGAATGAACAGTTGCTTCGTTGATGCGCTCGCGCCGGTCAATCAAGGATTACGAGCGGAAGCCGATGTCCGGTGCGGGCCAATTTCATGTGTCTTCCATTCGATTGCTTCTGTGAAAAATAAACCAAGACCGGCCTCAAAATCAGAGGTGACTTGCGATTTAGCTTTATCCTGCCAAGGTGGCAATCATTCAGTCCCCCCTTTACCAAAGGGAGGTAAACGGTTACCCGAGATGGATCAAGAATTTTTTAAAAAATAATCAGTATCTTATGTCAGGAGGCAGCGCGCTAATATAAATTTTAAATCGCTCCGATAGCTTATAAAAATGTCATGGTTCCCACTTATGAGCTATATTGCTTACAAAAGTTGTAATTTTTCACCCCAGCCCCCGAGGAGTTAATGATCATGCTAAGAAAAACAATACCTTTATTCGCTGTCGCAGCGATCGTCACGGTGGCGATGGCGCCGTACAGCCCAGCCAATGCACGCCAGGAGTCGATGTCGAGCCAATACTGGTGGCCTGAAATGCTGGACCTCAGGCCCCTGCGCCAGCACGCCGCCGAATCCAACCCCCTGGGCAAGGACTTCAACTACGCCGAGGCGTTCGCCAAGCTCGACCTCGATGCCGTGAAGAAGGATATCGCGGCGTTGATGACCGCGTCCCAGGACTGGTGGCCGGCCGACTATGGCCACTATGGGCCGCTCTTTATCCGGATGGCTTGGCACAGCGCGGGCACCTACCGCATCGCTGACGGGCGCGGCGGCGCCGGCGGCGGCCAACAACGGTTCGAGCCGTTGAACAGTTGGCCCGATAATGTCAGCCTCGACAAGGCCCGGCGGTTGCTCTGGCCGATCAAGCAGAAATACGGCAACAGCCTGTCCTGGGCGGACCTGATGGTCCTAACAGGGAATGTCGCGCTGGAGTCCATGGGTTTCAAGACGTTCGGGTTTGCCGGTGGGCGTGAGGACGATTGGGAGTCCGACCTGGTCTACTGGGGCCCCGAGAACAAGTTTCTCGCCGACGAGCGCTACAGTGGCGACCGGGAGCTGGAGAACCCGCTCGCCGCGGTGCAGATGGGCCTGATCTACGTGAACCCCGAGGGGCCAAACGGCAACCCGGACCCGCTCGCGGCGGCTAAGGATATTCGCGAGACGTTCGCGCGTATGGCGATGAACGATGAAGAGACCGTGGCGCTGATCGCCGGCGGGCACACGTTCGGCAAAGTCCATGGCGCCCACAAACCTGACGATTGCCTGGGTCCCGAACCTGCGGCCGCAGGCCTCGAGCAGCAAGGGCTCGGCTGGGCAAACAAGTGCGGCACCGGCGTTGGCCCCGATACCATCACCAGCGGTCTGGAAGGGGCCTGGTCGGCCAACCCGATCGCCTGGACCACGCAGTACCTGGACAACCTGTTCGCCTTTGAGTGGGTGCAGACCAAGAGCCCCGCGGGGGCGACTCAGTGGATTCCCGCGGAGGACCAGGCGGCCAATCTGGTGCCGGACGCCCACGATCCGTCCAAGCGCCACGCCCCCATCATGCTCACCACGGACCTGTCGCTCAAGGTCGACCCGAGCTATCGGGACATCGCGCTGCGCTTCAAGGAGAACCCCGACGAGTTCGCGGACGCCTTCGCCAAGGCGTGGTTTAAGCTGACCCACCGCGACATGGGTCCGCGGGCGCGCTATATCGGCCCGGAGGCGCCCCAGGAAGATCTGCTTTGGCAAGATCCCGTCCCTGCCGTCGACCATGATCTGATTGACGCCGAGGACATCGCGAAGCTGAAGTCCGAGGTCCTGGCATCGGGGTTGACCCCTGCCGAACTCGTCAGAACCGCCTGGGCGGCAGCGTCTACCTTCCGCGGCTCCGACCGGCGCGGTGGAGCCAACGGGGCCCGCATTCGCCTCGAGCCGCAGAAGGATTGGGCGGTCAACAATCCGGAAGAACTGGCGAAGGTGCTGGAGCGCCTGGAAAGCATTCAGAAGGACTTCAACGGCGCGCAACAGGATGGGAAGAAAAAGGTTTCGCTGGCCGATCTGATCGTTCTGGGTGGAGCTGCCGCCATCGAGCAGGCCGCTAAGAAGGCCGGGCACGACGTGCAGGTTCCTTTCGCGCCGGGACGCACGGACGCCTCGCAAGAGATGACCGATGTGGAGTCTTTCGCCGTGCTCGAGCCGACCGCGGACGGGTTCCGCAACTACTTCGGCAACGGCAACCGTAAATCGCCGGCGGAAGTGCTGATCGATCGGGCGAACTTGCTGACCCTCACGGTTCCCGAAATGACGGTTCTGGTCGGCGGCATGCGCGCTCTGGATGCCAATGCCGGACAAGCCCAGCAGGGTGTATTTACCGACCGTCCCGGGACCTTGAACAACGATTTCTTCGTGAATCTGCTCGATATGTCCACGCAATGGAAGCAGTCATCCACGTCCGAGGGCATGTACGAAGGGCATGACCGCAAGACGGGCGAACTCAAATGGACGGCCACCCCCGTCGATCTGATCTTTGGATCGAACGCCGAGCTTCGCGCCGTCGCCGAAGCCTATGCGGCGAACGACGCGCAAGAGAAATTCGTGCGTGACTTCGTTGCCGCGTGGAACAAGGTGATGAACCTGGATCGCTTTGACCTCCTTTGATCCGAACGGAAAAGGCGCTCGGAATGCCTCTGCAACCTGCGGGAATCCGAGCGCCGGAGCCGATCCGAAAAAGACGGTGATAGCTTTTCATCGCTCCTGAAAACACGACACGGCGGCGTTTGATACGCCGCCGCTTCACCCTCACCGGGGCAGCCGGTGGCCGGCGACGGTGAGTTGAAGCCCAAACCCCAACGCCACGCCTGATGAGGGTGAGGCGTCCTCATCCCCCAGCCCCGCCCGTGCGTCGGACAATACAAGACGCAATCAGTTCGTTTACCTAGCTGTAGCGACCTGCAATCGAAAACGTCTCAACCTGCAATCATCGCCACTTTCCGACCGGGATTATCTGCAACTGAAACGCGTTCAAACCGGAATTATCTGCAACTGAACCGGCAATCGAACGCGCCGAACCGGCAATCGACGGGTTCGAACCGGAATTATCTGCAACTGAAATCGGGGCTTCGGCCTGTGACTTTCATCGATAAATGGCGCGGAATTTTCAGCGCTATATGACGCGGGTGAAAGACTTCCTATTCACAGACTCATCGGGACGCGGGCCAGTGTGCGGTACACGGTAGCCCGGGAGACCGAAAATAATTCGGCGAGATCGCTGATGGAATAGCCGCCGGTATCGAACATACGGCGCAACTCCTTCTGTTGTTTGTTGGATAGTTTGGGTTGTTTGCCCCGCAGTTTTCCCTTGGCCCGAGCCACCGCCATGCCTTCCCGGGTGCGCATTCGGATCAAGTCGACTTCAAACTCGGCGAAGGTGGCCAGGATATTGAAAAACATTTTGCCCATCGGGTCGGCTGGATCGTACACGGTCGTGTTGAGCGCCAGTTTCACCCCACGGGCGACGAGAGAGTCGGCGATAGCGCGGGCATCCGGGACCGAGCGGGCCAGTCGGTCCAGTTTCGGCACGACGAGCGTATCGCCAACCCGGACGGCGGCGAGTGCCTGGTCCAGTCCAGATCGGGAACGGTTGGTCCCGGTCAGGCCGCGATCGGTGTAAATCCGGTCGGGTGCGACACCGAGTTTGAGGAGCGCGGCCTGCTGCGCGGCGAGGTCCTGCTGGTCCGTGGAACAGCGCGCGTAACCGATGAGTGTCATGCTAAAAAGTGTACGTTAAAGGTTCCTTAACTGCAAAATTCATCGTACTATCTATATGAGACCCGTTTCGACGTGATTTTTCTTGGGCCGCCCATCGCGGTTTCATCGGTCCGGCAAGCGATCCCCTTACGGACACCTCTTCATGGGGTCGGACGGGGGGATGTGGAGCTGGGACGATATTTCTTTTCTATGCCGGAAGCCGTGGCGCGGGGGGAGTTGCGGCCACTGCGCGATCCAGCGAATGACCCGGAATAGCTTCTGGCGCTCTGCGACGGTTAAGATGGCTTATGCCGACTTTCCGTCCGGTTGCTACTCAGACCCCTATTTGATCTGGTGTTCGATCGATCCTCAAGATTTTAAAGCATCAGAATAACCTTATTTTTGCAATAAATAACCATCAATTCAGCTAGTTTGACGCGGTCAACCTTCAAGAACGAAGGAACCGCCGTGATTTTGCGCGGCCCGGAGCGGGTGGATAACGGCTTGTGCGGCAGGGCGTTCGGGCGGGAGGAGGCCCGAGTTATCCACCGAATGTGTGGATAACCGGCGGGGTCGCCACGCGCGCCCACGCCACCGTGCGTTCGCTGGGCCGCGCCTCGCCCCAAAAAAACCGCACATCCCCGAGCCGTCCCCGGTGCGCCCTCAAGAGGGCTGCCGGCCCTCGACTTTCTGGATACAATCAGGGCGCAAGTCCAGGGTCCCCACCCGGGTTACGCTTTATTTCACCCTCCCCGGCCGCAAGGCCGCAGGCTCTCGCGGAAAATCCGCTCAGACCCACCATGCCGATCCTGCCGACCCCTGAAGAACGCGTGTCGTTCGCCGCCGGCGACTCGCTCCAGTTGGAGGGCCGCCTGCACCGGGCCGCCGGGGCGACCGCCGCCATCATCACCCACCCGCATCCCCGGTACGGCGGCGATCTGCATCACCCGGTGGTGGCCGTCCTGACCGCGCTCTATCAGCAATGCGGCCATACCACCCTGCGCTTCAACTTTCGGGGCGTCGGGGCCAGCGGCGGAACG
>JAWOHQ010000271.1:0-6013 GCA_046485105.1 Candidatus Competibacteraceae bacterium
TTCGGTGCGCCGCGAGTGGATCAATGTCGCCCGCACGCTGCAAGTTTCTCGCTTGCGCACGGCCTTCCAAGTGATCCTCCCGGCCGCCGCGCCAACGATTATGACCGGGATGCGCATCTCGGTCGGCATCGCCTGGCTGGTCATCGTCGCCGCCGAGATGCTGGTCGGCGGCACCGGCATCGGCTACTTCGTGTGGAACGAGTGGAACAACCTGTCCATCGCCAACATCATCAGCGCGATTCTGTTCATCGGGCTGATCGGGATGCTGCTCGACACCACGCTGGCGCGGCTGGCCCGCGCCGTGACTTACCGGGAATGACGCCGATGGCCCAACATTTTCTTCAAGTCGAAGGGCTCGCGAAGCGGTTTCCCGATCCCAGGGGCCAGGAGGGTCTCACCGTTTTCGAGAACGTCAATTTCACCATCGACAAGGGTGAATTCGCCTGCATCATCGGCCATTCGGGGTGCGGCAAGACCACCATCCTCAACGTGCTCGCCGGCCTCGATGAGGCGACCGGCGGCGGCGTGATCATGGACGGCCGGGAGATCGCCGGCCCGTCGCTCGACCGGGGCGTGGTGTTCCAGGGGCACGCGCTGCTGCCGTGGTTCTCCACGTTGAAGAACGTCGAGTTTGGGGTGCGCTCGCGCTGGCCGGGCTGGAAGGCGCGGCAGGTCACGGCGCACAGCACCCGTTACCTGGAAATGGTCGGTCTCGGTCAGGCCCTGCACAAGAAACCCGCCGAATTGTCGGGCGGGATGAAGCAGCGGGTCGGCATCGCCCGCGCCTTCGCGATCCAGCCCAAAATGCTGCTGCTCGACGAGCCCTTCGGCGCGCTCGACGCGCTGACCCGCGGCACGATCCAGGATGAGTTGCTCGCCATCGTGGAGGCCACCCATCAGACGGTGTTCATGATCACCCACGACGTCGATGAGGCCATCCTGCTGGCGGACAAGATTCTGCTCATGAGCAACGGCCCGTTCGCGAAAATCGCCGAGATCGTCGAGATCACGATTCCGCGCGGCCGCACGCGAGCGACGATCCACCACGATCCGCAGTACTACCGGATCCGCAACCACTTGGTGGATTTCCTGGTGAATCGCTCGCAGGACTACGCGGGCGGAGGCGCCGAAGGCCACGATCCGCGACATCCCCCCGTGGTTCGCCCCGGACTCGCGGGCGGCGCGACCCTCGTCGCTTTGCCCAAGCCGGTCGATCATTCCAACCCACCTGCGTCGCCCGCCGTTCTTTCCCACGCCTCTCACTGAAGGAGATCGTCATGACCCGTGAAGAAGTCACCGCCCTGATTCTCGCCGCCAAGCTCCGCAAGCGGATGTCCTGGACGCAACTGGCCGAAGTCGTCGGCCACAGCAAGGAGTGGAGCACCGCCGCGCTGCTCGGCCAGATGACGCTGACCGAAGCGCAAGCCAAGGCGGTGGGCGTCGCGCTCGATCTGCCCGAGGAGGCAGTCGCGCAATTGCAGGTCGTTCCTTACAAGGGTTCGCTGCCGACCGCGGTTCCGACCGATCCGCTGATCTATCGTTTTTACGAACTGGTGAGTGTCTATGGCACGACGTTCAAGGAGCTGATTCATGAGGAGTTCGGCGACGGGATCATGAGCGCGATCGACTTCCGGATGGATCTGCAACGCGAGCCCGACCCCGCCGGCGACCGAGTCAGCATCACGATGAGCGGTAAGTTCCTGCCGTATAAGACCTACTGAGTCGTTCCGGGGGGCGGAGGGCGGCAGCGCGCCCTCGCGCCATCGCGGTGATCCCATCAACGACCGCGTCGGCCGAAGTCGGAGCCGGCCCCGGATCCTCTTGCAACAACTCCTCCACCTGGGTCGGACTTGATCCCGTCGACCGAAACCACCTCGGCGCGCGGACGGCGATCCGGGTCCGGCGCCGCGCCGTGGTGCTGACGGCCGAGCCTTCCGCCTGCAACGCGCGCGGGAAGGCGTGCGGTATCATCGCGGCGCGGCCCGACGTCGAGCACGCCCGCGTTGCCGCCGCTCCACGGACGAATAGGGGGGCTTGGTAGCAACCGGACAAAAAACTAACATAAGGGTTATTGCTATACCAATCAGGATATTATCTCACTGTCTCAACAAGCGAGGGTTTTCTAAGGCCGCTGCGGGGGTACGCTGAGATCAAGAAAAACAGACCGATTTTGTATCGTTTCCCGGTCTCAGAAATCAAAATCTCAAAATTTCGTCGTTTTAACCGCAAGATGAGACGGCACCGAGATGTCTCTGTACATTCTCTGTCCGGCTGCTCGCCAAACCCCAATACTCTTGCCGAACTGACGAGCGGTCCATTCCCGCCCCAGCGCCAGACCGGCGAAATTCGCCATGGTCGCGTCCGTGACGAAGGTACCGGCAAAATGCGCCGGGAGCCCAAACAACTCGCGCAATAAGCAGATCGCTTCCAGCTCGATGTTGGGTCCTGTCGAATGCGCGAGGCTGGCCAAGTTCAGATCGTCAACGCTGGTCAGCCAGTCGCCCACCAGCGCGGCCGGCGTCGCGCCGCCGGTGACGAATCCCCAGAACCGCGGACCGTCGCTCGCCGGCATTGTCTGACCATAGCGTTGCCCGAATAGATCGAGGGTTTGTTCCGCACCCAATCCGTCGTCTGGCAAATCCAGCGGATCGTTGCGCGCGAAAGCGGTTGCGGGTGGGCGATGGTTGATGGAATCCAGGTAGTCGAGCGATGCATCCAGCGTCTTCTTGAGTAAATCGGGCCAGCGCGAAGAATCCTGAGCGAGCGAAGTACGCAAGGGGGCTCCGGTAAACTGGCTATTGAATTCGCTTGCTGTAAGCCATTCAACCGTCGTCCAGACGCTTCAACCAGCCGACGGGCGGCCGTGTCGCCACGAACGCGACGAACAACAGGCAGGCCATGATCCCATACCCCAGCAGCCACGGCAGGGACGCCTGAAATACCGCCATCTCGCTCGCGGGCGAGCCGGCCTGCTCGCGCAACAGCACCAACAGGCCGGCATACAGCAGGCCAAGCGCACCGTAACCGAGGTTGAACACCAGCCCCTTGAAACTCAGCACCGTCGCCCGTTGGGTGGAATCGGTGATGGCGTTTAGATAATGGCTGACCAGAAAGCCGGTTAGCAGCATCACCGCGTGGAGCAGAACGACCGGCAGCAACCCCAGCCCGAACGGCAACACCAGCGCCGCGCCGGCCAAACCCAGCAGGCACAATAGAGCCAGCAGCGCGCAGTTGAAGCCGGGCGTCCGTCGGCCCAGCGCCGGGGCCAGTCGGGCGATGGCCACGCCCAGCAAAGCGATGCCGGCGCCGATCAGGCCGAAACTGGCGTCCGGCAAGCCGATCAGGCGAAAGTAGGTGCTGTTCAGGGTCACGAACAGCCGGCACAGATGATCGAACAGCATTCCGCCGGTGATGACCAGCAAGGCGAGCGGCGTGGTCAGAATCCAGCGGCCGGCATCCAAGGTCAGCCGCGACGCCGCCATGGTGGCCGAAAACAAACCGCCGACGCGCGCCGGTCTTCCGCCCGGTTCCGTCATTCCCAGCGCCGCCCACCACGCCCCAAGCGCGGTGGCCAGCGTCAGATACAGCGGAAAGCGCATCGTGGTTTGGGGATCGAGCGCTACGTCCCAGCCCAATCCCCGCAACAACCCCTGCAAGGTTGCGGCATCGTAAACCAGCGCGCCGAGCGCCAACGCCGCCACGAAAGCCAGCGAATTCCAGCGCATCAACACCGCCAGCACCCGTGGCCAGTCCGCTGCCCGACCACGCGCTTTCAGACTGTCGTAGGCCAGCGCCTCGTCGGCGCCGCTGGCCAATGCCTCGGCCAGGCCGCTGAGCAGTCGGTTGAACAGGAACGCCGCGAACACCAGTTGGGGGTTGCCCAGCGGCACGAAGCACAGCAGGGCGACTTCCACCACCATGATCGCCCCGGACGCCACCACCAGCGCCCGCCGGCCGACGGCGTCGGCCAAGGCCCCGGACGGCACTTCGCAGAGTACGATGGTGGCGGCCCAGATCGCGTTCAGCACGGCGAACTGGCCGACGCTGAGGCCGAAATCGAGAAACAGCACCGCGAACACGGGGTAATAAAAGCGCACCCCGAACAGCAGCCGGAAGGCCAGAAAACGGCGGATATTGCCGATGGCGAAGGGCGTGGATTGAACGGTTGACGGGTCGCTGATAATGTTCGTGTTTCTCCTTCACTCCCGCGCCTCCGTGCTCGCGACGCGCCGGCCTGGGGCGGGCCAAAAATCGGGAGCTGATTGCTGGGTTTCCGCTCGCGCGGTGACGGCGGAAAGCGAAAGACTGAACCCGACTTCCGCTATTCGACTGCTATTTTTGATTTTTCGCACCAGACCAGGGTGTTGTCAGGCGGACAATGCTCATTAGCAGAGGCAATTGCCAAAAATTGAGACATAACAGACTGGGTTGCGCGCGCTTTGCGCTCCATATGGAGCAATAACCGGCATCGTTACAACCAGGGGTTCCACGCCAAAAACCGCGCAATTTTTTAAAGCCTTCTACTTCAATGACCTAGGCCAAGATTGGCCGGCCAAAGCAGGCTTTCAATCTTTCCAGAAGTCCTTGAAGCGATCCGGCGCCAACTCGGTATAGCGGGTCGTGTGCTGAAGGTTGCGATGCCCGAGGTAATGCTGGATGGCGCGGGGGTCCTGGCCTTCGTTGGCGAGCTTGTAACCTGTGGCCTGCCGCAACCTGTGAGGATGGATCGGGAAGCCGATCGGGACCTGTTCGCCGGCTCGCGCCACGATCTTGGGGTTTAGGGAGCAGTGGAACATAAAACCCGGTTAAGCATCCGCTCCGAACTGGATGCCTACATCTTGCTCGTGGAAAGGGTTTCCCGCTGGAGGGCGACTCCCCCTGGACCTTGGCCTGGCTGACCCTGAATCCCTTGCACCACTTGGCGGAGGGGATTCGCTTCCTGCTGCTGACCGGCGAATTGAACCATCATCTGGCCGCCGCCTGCGGCCTGTTCTTGCTGATGATCGCGATCCTCATCCCCCTCGACGAGCGGCTGTTGCGGCGCCGGGTGTTGGGAGAGGGTTGAGACGGCGTCCCGGCCGCCGCGCCACTGGAGCCAGAGTGAGTGACCGTGCGGGCCGAGTGGCGTGTTCCGCAAGGATCGCGGGTCATGGAATGTTCGACCGTTTGGGGCAGTGCTGAATTCCCTCCAACTCCGGGATGGCGCGGCGCTATCCGCTCGCGGCGGGTGGCGGAGACCCGGAGCTTCCAGACTACAATGAAAAAACTTCCCTGAAACCTGGAGGAAGACGCTGGTTGAAACGGCTGGACTGGGCGCTGGCCGGGCTGCTGACCGTCGCCCGCCGGCGCTGAAAACCTTCTACAGGATCCCCACACTCCGCGACACCGTCCGGCGGATGAGATGAATCGAGCGGCGCCACAGATTCCAGCCGTTCGGCGGTGGGGGTTGCGATGCTGGAGCAAACCTGGGCTGGTTGGTCGATGCGATGGAGTTCATTGATGGTGAATTCCGCTGGCCGCAGAAAAGCCGGCCGGCCGGCTTCGGTGGCGCAATCGGGATCATCGACATTTGGATTTGTACAAAAATTAAGTCATCACCTACGGCTCGCCTAAAATTTTTCAAATTATTGAAATTAATAAAATTCAAAGAAGCTGCGGCAAGATGCCTCATTCAACTTTTTGATTTAAATAATAAAATAGAAATAAGCGAACGGTGAGTTTAACAGGAAACTCTTTCCTGTTTTCCTTTACATATATTGTACAATCGAACCGCCTCCGCCTCTTATCCGCCACCCAAGGACGCCCCCCATGGTTCCAGAATCCCGCACTTCCCCGCTGATGGCGCGTCGCATCCCTCAATCCCGCTTGAGCCGGCTGATGCAGTTGGGTCGGCTGGCTGGCGGCCTCGCCGGCGGCGCTTTGGGCGAAGGGGTGCGCCAGCTCAGTCAGGGCCGGCGGCCTTCCATGCAGGATCTGCTGCTCATCCCCAGCAACGCCGGTCGCCTGGCCGACC
>JAWOHQ010000404.1:0-11694 GCA_046485105.1 Candidatus Competibacteraceae bacterium
AATTGAACGGCGACCTCTACTTCGGCCAGCCGCGCGGCATCCGCACCCTGGACAATGGCGAGCGGGAAGGTTTCAACACCATGCGTTACCGCGAGTCGGAGATCGAACGCATCGCCCGGGTGGCGTTCGAAGCCGCCCGCCAGCGGGCGCGCAGGGTTTGCTCGGTGGACAAGGCCAACGTGCTGGAAACCTCCGAACTGTGGCGAGAAGTCGTGACGCGGGTGGCCGGGGAATATCCCGACGTAGCCCTGTCTCATCAGTACGTGGATAACGCCGCCATGCAACTGGTGCGCGCCCCAAAGCAGTTCGACGTGATCGTCACCGGCAATCTGTTCGGCGATATTCTCTCCGACTGCGCCGCCATGCTGACCGGCTCCATCGGCCTGTTGCCCTCGGCCTCGCTGGATGCGAACGGCAAGGGGCTGTACGAGCCGATTCACGGTTCCGCGCCCGATATCGCCGGTAAAGGCGTGGCCAATCCGCTGGCGACCGTCCTGTCGGCGGCGATGCTGCTGCGCCACACTCTGAACGCGCCCGAGCAGGCCGAGCGGATCGAACGCGCGGTCGGCCGGGTGTTGGATCAAGGGTTACGCACGCTGGACATCATGGCGGACGGCATGACTCCAGTCGGGACTCAGGCCATGGGCGACGCCGTCGTGGCGGCGCTGTGAGGTTTTACCCCACGGCGAGCGCAAAACCATTAAAATCATTCTATGGTTTTTTTCAGCGTTTCCCCTTTCCCGCGCGTGGGAGACAGAATCCCGCGCGTGGGAGACAGAATTAGGGGGGATGCATTATTAATAATGGCTGCAACATTCTGAGGAAGGCAATCATGCGAGTGGGTCTGGTGGGCTGGCGTGGGATGGTCGGTTCCGTACTGATGGAGCGGATGCGGGCGGAACAGGACTTCGCCCTGATCGAACCCGTCTTTTTCACCACGTCCAACGTGGGTGGCCAGGGTCCGGTCATCGGTCAGGACACGCCGCTCCTGAAGGACGCCCGGTCCATCGCCGAACTCAAGACCCTGGACGTCATCCTCACTTGCCAGGGCGGCGACTACACCAACGAGGTCCATCCGCAACTGCGCGCCGCCGGTTGGAAGGGCTACTGGATCGACGCCGCTTCGGCCCTGCGCATGCAGGATGACGCGGTGATCGTCCTGGACCCGGTCAATCGCCCGGTGATCCAGGCCGCGCTGGCCAAGGGCGTGAAGGACTACATCGGCGGCAACTGCACGGTCAGCCTGATGTTGATGGGTCTGGGCGGACTGTTCGCGCACGGACTGGTGGAGTGGATGAGCGCCATGACCTATCAAGCGGCTTCCGGCGCCGGCGCGCAGAACATGCGCGAATTGATCCAGCAGATGGGTGTCATCCACGGAGCCGTGGCCGACCGGCTGGACCAACCCGCTTCGGCGATTCTGGAAATCGACCGCATCGTGGCCGATACTCTGCGTTCCAGCGATTTTCCGACCCAGCACTTCGGCGTGCCCCTGGCCGGCAGCCTGATTCCCTGGATCGACAAACAATTGGATAACGGACAAAGTCGCGAGGAATGGAAGGGGCAAGCCGAGACCAACAAGATTCTCGGCCGCGCGGATCGTCCGATTCCCATCGACGGTCTCTGCGTACGGGTGGGTGCGATGCGTTGCCATAGCCAGGCGGTGACCATCAAGCTGACCCGAAACGCGCCGCTGGACGAACTGGAAGGGATGATCGGCACGGCCAACGACTGGGTGAGAGTGGTGCCGAACGAGCGGGAACTCTCGATCCGCGAACTCACGCCCGCCGCGGTCACCGGCGCCTTGACCGTACCGGTGGGCCGCCTGCGTAAGCTCAACATGGGGCCAGAGTATCTCGGCGCCTTCACCTGCGGCGATCAATTGTTGTGGGGTGCCGCCGAACCGCTGCGGCGGATGTTGCGCATCCTGCTGGAATGAAGACTGAACCTCCCCCCGGCGTCGGTTCTCCGAACCGCATTCAAATCGCGGAAATGCCGATTAAGGAGTATCTTTAATAAGAGGCTTCGAGACGCCGGGGAGGTTGACGGTCTCGAAGCGGGAACGCCGCCGGCATCGCCGGCAGCGACATCCAAGCCAATCCCGCCGGCGTTCGAACGCCCGGCGGCGGAATGGAGACAGGTCCATGCCGACCAGGATATTACTCCGACTCTTCCTCTTGGCCGGGCTGGCGGCGCCGTGGTGCGCCTTTGCCCTGGGCGTCGGTCCGCTTGAGGTACGCTCGGCGCTCAATCAGCAATTCGAGGCCGAAATCCCCCTGATTACCAGCAATCCGGCCGAATTGATCGGTCTGACAGCGCAGATTCCGCGCCAACAGGACTTTGATCGGGCCGGGATCGAGCGACTGCAATTTTTCTCAAAACTCCGCTTTGCGGTGGAGACCCCGGCCGGCGGGCCGAATGTGATCAAGATCCGCTCGACCGAACCGATCCGCGAGCCCAATTTCAACCTTCTGGTGGAGGTGACATGGCCGCGGGGCCGCTTGTTCCGGGAATTCCCGGTCCATCTCGACCCCGAGCTTTACGCCCACCGCCGGGAGCCGCCCCCGCCGCCGCTGGTGATCCCGCCGCTGGCTGAGGCGCCACCCATCGTCGCCGCGCCACCGGCTCCCGCCCTGCCGCCGGCGCCACCCGTCAGCTTCGAGGGCGCATCCTTTTACGGACCGGTGAGAACCGGTGAGACCTTGATCGGGATCGCCAACCAGGTGCGGCCTTCGACCACCATCAGCCTGCCGCAAATGATGGCGATCCTGGTGGCGGGCAACCCGGAAGCGTTCATCGACGGCAATCCCAGCCGGCTGCGCGTCGACTCCGTGCTCAGGGTCCCATCCCCGCAGGCGCTGGGAATGCCGGGCGTGCCTACTCCATCCCCAACCCCGGATCTGGCCAGTCTGCCTGCGAGGGAACTGCCTCCCGAGTACCCAGGGTTCACGCTGGAACCTACCGTACCGCCAGCGCCGCCAGAGTCTCTGGAGCCGGTGGCGTCAATCCCGGAGCCGCCGGTGCTGGTTGCCGAGCCTGAACCGGTTTTGCCACCGCCGTTGCCCGTCGAGCCCTTGCCGGAGATTGTTCCCGAAGCCAGCCTTCCGTCCGTGGTGGAAGCAACACCAGCACCGCCGGTTGAAGATGTTTCCACTACCGCGGAACCGCCCGTTGTCCCGGTTGAGTCGCCACCAACGGTTGCGCCGATTCCGGTTACTCCCCCGCCGCCGCCCGCACTGCCCGAGGAAATCGATTCCGGTTGGTGGAAAAATCCAGTGGTCTGGTTGGCCATCGCCCTGATCCTGTTGGCGGTCGGCTCGATTCTGTTGCTGCCGTTACTGCGGCGGCCCGCCCGTCCGAAGCCGGCGGCGAAGATGCCGGAACCGGCTGCTGAATCGCCGCCAGAGGCTGGCGAATCCCCAGCGGTCTCGACTACCACCCGGACTCAGGTGCGCGAGCCGCGTTCGGTTCGGCCACGTCCAGCGGCGTCCGGCGCGGTGGCGGCCTCGCCGGGTGGGGCCGCTCCGCCGCTTGGGACAGTCACGCCGCAGCCTAAACCGATTAGCGAGTTGCTTAAGGAAATCGACTTGGGTCCCAGCGAATACCCATTGTCGCCAGCGGCTGGGGGTAAGGCCCCCACACCTGTGCGGAAAATGGAAACACCGCGGTTACCGGATTCTGAACCACCCACGGCTTCAGTGACCCGCGTCCCCACGCCTTTTTCACCCGCGCCCGCCCCGCAACCCCAAACCCCGCCGGTGGAAGCAGCGCCGTCGGAGCTGCGGCTGAGCGACCTGGATTTCGATTTCGACGCCTTGGGTCTGGAAAATACCGCTCGACCATCGACTGAGTTTCCGCCGTTGGAGATGCAACCAATCACGCCAGGACCGAGAACCAGCCTGCCGGCGTTGGACTTCGGCTTTCCCGAGCCTGTGACCGAACCAACGCCGGCCGAGCCTTCCTCGTCAACCCCGGCCATGCCTATCCCAGAGCGATCCACGCCTCCAATAGCGGATCGAAAATTCGAGTTCACCGATGTCACTCAGGAACTGGAACCGCGTAGTCGCGAGGATTTGTTGAATCTGGATGACGACCTGCGAAGATTCAGCGCCGATGCGCTGGATCTCGGCAAGATGGAAGCATCGCCCGGTGGCGGCGATAACACTGCCGACTACGTAGAAACCAAGATGGATCTGGCCACGGCCTATTTGGACATGGGGGATCAGGTCGGCGCACGCAGCCTGCTGGAGGAAGTCCTGAAGGAAGGCGATTCTTCCCAGAGACAGCGGGCCGAGGAGCTGCTCAAAAAGATGGGCTAAACGCCCGGTGATGGCGTGTCGAACAACCCCTCCCATTCCGGAGGGGTTTTTATTCCACCGGTTAACGCAACCGGACAGTAGTAACCGGTTCGGCCAGCGCGAGGGTGCGAGTCGAGGCGCCTTGTTGCGCCAGGCGCATCATGGTTCCAGCCGGCAGCCATACCATGGTTCCGGCGGGTAGCGGAACCCGGCCGCTCTGCGCCACTGGCAGCCAGGCCCGATTCAGGCTGTTCAGTTCAGTCAGGTTAACCCCATAGTCTTGGGCCAAGGTCGGCGCGGCCACGGTTTGCCGGAGCCGGATCCGGTCCAGCCGCAACGACGGTTCGTAACGGACGCCTTCCGGGAAAAATCGCTCGGGGTTGCGGGCAATCTCGCGGACCGCCAGGAACTCCACGTAGAAATTTCGCGAAGCGAACCCAAAGCGGGGTCCCGAGTAATCCTGCACGATGGCGACAAAATCGTCGCCGAATTCTCGTTTGGCGCGCGCCATACCGCCGACCCCATGGTTGTATGAAGTCAGCGCCAGCGGCCAGGTGCCCAAGCGGTTGTGGGCCTGTTGCAAGTAACGCGCCGCGCCCTGCGCCGCGGTGACCGGATCGCGCCGTTCGTCCACCGCCGCGTTCAGCATCATGAATTCCCGCGCGGTGCCGGGCATGAATTGCCACATACCCACCGCGCCGACCGAGGACGCAGCGTGGTTCTGGAAAGAAGATTCGATGTGCGGCAGGTAGGCCAGATCCTCGGGTAGCCCCGCCTCGCGAAACACGCCGCGAAAGGCCGCATCGTAGCGGCCGCTGATTTCCAGACCGCGTTTGAAGCGCTCGCGCATGCCGCGCTGGCTGCGCAGTCGCTCGCTGGCGCCGGCGATGGCGCCGGGACCGCCGCTGCTGGCCCGGATGTGCGACGCCAGCGCCTGTTCGGGGGGCGTCAACGGCGCGCCGCTGGCGATCTTGGCTTCCACTTGGCTCAACAGGGACTGGAGTTGGTCCCGGTGGCCGCGAACGAAATCCCGCTGGTCGGCGGTTTGACTGTCGCCGACCGGCCCGGGCAGAGTGAGCACGCCGTACACCAGATCGAGATGCCGATTGTCGTGCAACGCGACCTGGTGGCGACCCCAGATCCCGAAAACGTGCTGCCAGAACCGGACTTGAGGGGCGAATTCCGGCGGCGCCGGAAACACCGCGTCGCTGGTCATGGCAAACGGCGCCGGACTCGTCGCCCGCGGCGGCGACGCCGGTTGCGTGGCGCAGGCCGTCAGAATCAGCATCGTCAGAAGGGTGGTAAATCCGCGCAGTCGTGCTCGCATCGACAGGTTCTCCCTGGTGGACTTGGTTGGAGTCATGTACGTTATGGTTCGGCGCCCTGCTCCTCACGGAGCGAGGACGCCCGAAACACTCAAGGTCCAGTAGCCATCGCTATCCGCGGGTCCCAACAGGCCCATCGCCTGGCGCAGGGACTGATCGCCGGCATCGCGGATGGCTGCCCGACCGTTGAATCGGTAGCCGCCGTCCGGGGCTAGATTCAGTACGCCATCCAGCGCCAGCGGCCCGCCGGCATCCTGAATCATGCCCTGGATGCCCGTCGGCTCGGTCGTTAACTGGACGACGAAATCACCGAGATGCACCGGCGAGCCTAGCGTGGCGCGCGCGCCGAGCAATGCGACCCGCCCGTCGGCGGCTTGTGGCCGACCTGCGGCATTCAGGCGCAGCTCGCGCAGGTCGAATTCCACGATGCCCTGCAAGGGCGGGCGCGGTTGTCCGGCCAGGGCGCTCAGCGTCATCAGCGGCAGCCGGCCCCTCGTGTTGCGCAACCGCAACCGGCGCTGTGGGTCGAGCGCGACATTTCCTGCCAGTTTAGCGTCCGGATCGTCGACGTCCAGTTTGAATTCCAACCAGCCGCTCGCCAATGCCCGGGGCCGCCAGCGCCAGGCCAGCCGCTCGATCGGGACTCCGCGCCAGCGCAGGCCCTGCGCCGAACCATCGGTCGCCAGTCCGGCCGCCGCTTGTACGCCGAACGCCGGCATGTGCCGCGCCAGCAGATCGGTCGCCAGCGTGGCCGGCGTCCGCAACAACAGAAACAGTAAAAACGCGACCAGAAAGAGCAGACTATAGCTTAACCCACGCATCATGACCGGGCGCTCCGCACGATGAGCCGGGCGTTCACCCGCCCGGCGGCGCTGGTGCGATCCACGCTCAGAGTGACGATGGTGATAAAGTGGTCGCGCTCCAACTCACCCAGCCAGGCGACCAGCCACTCGAACTCGACCGCATCCAGTTGAACGCTGAGCTGATCGACGCCTTGGGGCGCGACCCGCCGCAGGGCGCCGCCCAGTCCGGCCGCCCGCGCGGTTTGATCGACCAAGGTCAATAACGAGCGGCCATCGGCGGCGGGATCGGCGACGCTTGCGCGCGCGCCGTCCAGACGCCGAACCTCCTGGGCGGCCTGGTGCATCCAGGCCAGATCGGCGCGCAGTTCGGCGACGCTGCGTTGCAGGCGGTGGCGCTCGGTCTGGAACGGCTCCCAGAACAGCACATAGACCAGCAGCGCCAGCGTCAGCAGCGCCCCGCCGGCGACCACGCCGCGTTCCCGGAGGCTCAGCGTTTCCCACCAGGCTTTCATGACGCCTCCCAGGTCAGGGTGACTTGACTTTCCACTTGGCCCTCCCGCTGAGTGGTGCGCATGTCGGTGCGCAATCCAGGCCGCTGGTTCAATTGCTGTTGGAGTTGATCCAGCACCGCCGGATTACCGCCGTGCAGGTCCAGGCTCAAGCGCCCGTCGCGATAATTCAGAGCGCGCAGGGTCACGTCCGGGAACTGGGTCAACGGCTGTCCCCCCTGGTAAAGCAGATCGAGGAACGTTCCCGTGCTCGCGCCGCCGGAGCGCAGTTCCCGCAGATGCGCCTCCAGCTGCGCCCGAGGATTGACGATCCGGGTCGCGCCTGGCGCGGCGTCCTGGTAGATCCGCGCCATCTCGGTCCGTAGCGCGACGACTTCCCGTTGCAACCAGACCCGCTCGTGGATTTGCGCGACGCCTTGGGCGAGCAGCCACAACCCCGCCAAACCCGCCGCCACGCGCCAGGGGCGCACCCACCGGCCCCAATGCGCGCGCCGGCTGAAGGGACCCTGCAACAGATTGAGCGCCGCGCCGGGCCGATAGGCGGCCGCGAACACTGTCAGCGGTTCGGGCGAGCGGTCCTCAACCAGGGGAATGAGATCGGCCACGGCCAGGGTCGGCGGTGGGTCGCCCCAGACGCGCAGGCGTTGCGGTCGAGCCTCGCCGGCCTCGGCGAAGGCTTGAGTGAGTAACAGGTCCAGCATTTCCCGTTCGGCCGCGAAGCCTTCCCAACGGCCCGTGCGCACCACGGCCCGCCCAGCTTCCAACAGGATGCTCCAATCGCCTTCTTCCCAAGACAACAGCAAGGGGTCGGGAACGACGGCCGCCGGGGTCACCCCCGCCTCGGCGCAGCGCTCCAGCCAGGCGCGCAAGACCGCCCGCTGGATCACCGCCACCGGCAACCGGCCCGCTTCCGGCAGGCTACCGAGAGTGAAATGTAAATGCTCGATGTCCTCGACCAGTTGGTCTTCCAGGGCGTAGGGCACGGCCCGGATCCAAGCAGCTCGCTTGCGGCCGGGCAATGGAACCCGGTGCAGGGTGACCGCTTCGCCCGGCGCGACCAGCACCAGGCGCGCGCCGCTGGCCTGAACGGCCAGTTCGTCGAGCGCGCCCCGCCGAACAGCGCCGTCGGGGCGTAGCCATTCGACCTGGTCGAGGGTATGAAACCGAAAGAAGGTCAGCGGGACAGGCAAGGGGATTCAATCCTCGTGGCTAAAACTGCGGTACAGGACGCGGACGCCGCCCTCCTGACGATGCAGGATACTGTAAAGCACCGCGCGCCCGTCGCCCACCCGGACCTCGACGCTTAACTGAAAATACTGGGTGGAGACGCTCAGTTGCGCGATTTCCGGCGCGGTCAAGGTGAGTTGCGCCGCGTTCAGGAACTCGTTCACGGTTTGATAGCCCTCTTCCGGGCGATTTTCCAGCAGGCGTTCCACGGCGACGGGATCGAGTCCGTCGCCCAGCGCCGCGAGCACCAGGGCTGGCGCGGTGTTGAGGTTCAGCGGCGCGCCGTGCGGCAGCGCGCAGACCAGCGGCGCCAGTTTGGCGTAGGCGTCCCGGTCCACGCCCTTGACCAGGCGTAGTTCCGATACACTGAACATCCGCTGGTTGGCGGTCAGGTAGGGGGGATCCTGCACCAAATAATGGCTATCCTCGGCGCCATAGGGAAACAGTGGATCAGCGTCGGGATCGATCCAATCAGTGATCGCCTGCGCCAGCGCCTCCGCCAGCGCCGGCTCCAGATCGAGGCTGATCAGCAGGCGCTGCAAACTCTGGATCTGCGTTTGATCATGCCCGGCTTCCCGGACAGAGGGCGCGACGGGGTCTGGATTCGGGGGCTGAGCGCCGTCTTCATTGGGAGGCTCCGCATCGGGATTGGGGTCTGGCGCTGGATTCGGGTCCGACGCAGGACCGGTCGCGGCCGGTCGCCACAGGTTGTTGAGGTTAAAGCAACCCTGCAAGTCGCTGATGCGCGCGACGAGCGTCCCGCCTTCGATGGGCAGCGCCGGCGGCAGGTTGGCCCAATCTTCGCCGGGATGATCGACGTCGCTCTCCTGGCGGTCGCGCTCCAGGATGACCTTGGCCCACTGTTCGGCGCCCAGCGCGTACAATTGGGCCTGTTGCTGGTGCTGGAGCACCGTGCCGCGGCGGATGGCGATCTGCTGCAAGGTCGCCAGGCTGGCGGCGGTGACGGTGGACAAAAACACAATGAGCAACACCGTGATCAGAGCAACGCCGGCCGAACGCCACGGCCGGGCCTCAACCGGGCAGCAGCAGCAACCGGGTGATTTCACCCCAGTCCTCCAAAGTCAGGCTGATTTCCACCGCGCGGGGCAGTGGGGCGAGATCTTGCGGGCTGCTCCCCGCGCTGGCGGGAGGCGGCCAGTCGTTCCGCCAAGACCCGCTCTGGTCCAAAAACCGGATCCGGAACTCCCGCACCTGGTCCAGAACCCGTGTTTCGCGGGGCTCGATCAAACCACCCCGGTCGAGTACCGGCCAATACAGCCGCCACAACTGGCCATCCCGCAACCGGTAGGCGACCCGTTGCAAGCTGGCGCGGGGCTGACCGAGCGGATTGGCCCAGCCGGCGCGGGTCAGGATCAAGCGCTCGCCGGCGAGTTCGTCGCCGAGCATCGCGGCCTGTGGCTCGCCATATTCGTCGCGGATGCCGCGCGGCGCGGCCTGTTCGAGGTCCTGGATCAGCCGATGGATCGCCAGTTGCACCGCCGCCAGCCGCTGGGTTTGCGCTTCCACGGCGACGCGGGTGAACAACACGTTGCGCAGGCCGCTGTAGGCGGCGGTGGCCAGAATCGCGAACACCGCCAGGGCCACCAGCAATTCCAGCAAGGTAAAACCGCGGATCGGAGCGTTCATGGCGAGGGTGACGGGTTGGCGGATCGAGCGTTCGGGGATTGGCCCTTGAACGCGACCAGGGCGTTCAACGTCGGGCCGTCGGCGCTGGCGCGCACCGTGACTTCCACGCGGCGTAAATCGGGATCGTCGGTTGCTTCGAAACGCGCTTCCCAGCGCCAGGCGCGCTGGGCCAGTTCGGCCTCGCCTCGCCGGGAACCGTCCTCGGGCCAGGGTTCGGGGTCCAGCAGCAGAGCGTTGACTTGATTGAGGGCAACCCAGCCGGCGAAGGTCTGATCGCGCAGCGCGCCGACGGTCTGGATGCTCTGGGTGGCGGCGCCGATGATCGCGCCCATGGCGATGGCCAATACCGCCATGGCGACCAGCACCTCCAGCAGCGTGAATCCGGCTTGAGGTGGAAGAAGCTTCATCGGCCGACCGCGCTCACCGTCAGTCGGCCCAGCGCATCGCCACCGACTCGATGTCTCGGCGCGTCCGGTCCCGTTTCGTCGGCGAACCCGAAGATGGCGACGAATTCCGTGGTCTCACCGCTGGCCAGCAGCAGCACCTGCGGCTGCTCGTTCTCCGGGTCCGGCGCGACGGGTCGGCCTTCGATCCACAGCCCCAAGGTCAGATCCTCGGGCAGTTGGCGCTGGATCAGGGTGGTGGAGGCGGTGGGCGGACGCCACTGACCCTGGTCGTCCAGGCTCAGCAACGCGTAGCTTTCACGGTCGAACCGAATCCCGCGCGTTTCGCCGTTGAGGATGGCTTCCTGCTGGTGCAATTCCACCAGCGCCGCCAGCCGCCGGGCTTCCTCGGCCAGCCGGTCCCGCGCCCCACCGCCGATCGACAGCAGGGCGAAACCGGTCATGATGCCCACCAGGATCATCACGACCATAACCTCCAGCAGGGTGAAACCCTTACTCATCCAGACTCCATCGACTCCAGACTCCATCGACTCATGGAATCCATCAATCCTCCAGATTCCAGTTGCCGATGTCGGCGTCCACGCCGTCGCCGCCCGGCTGACCGTCGGCGCCCAGCGAGTAGATGTCGATATCGCTGTGCTGGCCGGGATTGAGATAGAGATACGGTCGCCCCCACGGGTCTTTGGGCAACCGGTCCAGATAGCCGCCCTCCTGCCAATGCGGCGCGTCAGCGGGACGTTGCACCAGCGCCTCCAAGCCCTGCTCGGTGGTCGGGTAGCGGAAATTGTGCAGCCGGTACAGATCCAACTGATTCTTGACCACCCGGATATCCTGTTTGGCCTTGACCACCCGGGCCTTGTCGGGATTGTCCATGATCCGCGGCACCACCACCGCCGCCAGAATACTGAGGATCACCACGACCACCATCACTTCGATCAAGGTAAAGCCGCGCGCGGGGCGGAGTCGGTCGCGCCGGCGGGCGCGGTGGGAATCAGACGGGTTCATCAGCACTGAGGGTCTCCAAATAACTCGGTCTTCGCGGTGGTCATGAGAGTGGGCGCTCAGGCGCGGCCGAGCCGGTACAGGGCGATTTCGCCCAGCAGGTTGGGCCACAGCTTCGGTCCCAACCGGGGACGATGCGCGTGGTCGAGGACCGTGCGTTGCAGGATATCAATCCGTTTGCGTCGACACAGTTGTTCGAAATCGTGGAGAGTGAAAAGGTGGATATTCGGGGTGTCGTACCATTGGTAAGGCAGGGTCTTGACCACCGGCATCAACCCGCGCAGGGCAATCTGCGCCCGGCAGCGCCAGAACCCGAAATTCGGAAAGGTCACGATCCCTTGCCGGCCCACCCGCAGCATCTCGTCCAGCAACGCCTCGGTGCGCCGTACCGCCTGCAAGGTCTGGGTCATGATCACGTAATCGAAACTGCTGTCGCCGAAATCCGCCAGGCCCGCCTCCAAATCGGCGTGGATGACGTT
>JAWOHQ010000469.1:0-4858 GCA_046485105.1 Candidatus Competibacteraceae bacterium
TGATCGCATTGTGGTGTTTGGCTCTTTTCACATCGTTGCTCCCGTGCTGGCCGCCCAGCCGTGGATCGCCGAGTTTTCCCCGCCCCATTTACGGGAGATTTGATTGTGGACAATCGCCTGACTCAACGCCTGGTCGGCGCC
Source organism: Candidatus Competibacteraceae bacterium (assembly GCA_046485105.1). GTDB lineage: Bacteria > Pseudomonadota > Gammaproteobacteria > Competibacterales > Competibacteraceae > REEE01. The sequence continues at coordinate 142 of JAWOHQ010000469.1, forward strand.
GCCGTCGTCGCGGCGCTGGCGGTTATTTTTGTGCCGGAACTGCTGGAGCGCTCGGAACCGCTTCCCGTCGAACGGGCTGCTTCCGGTCAATCCGAACCCCCAGCGCGGAACAACCCGGAAACCACCACCCTGACCTTCTCCCAACCCCAGCCACACTCGACCGCGACCGCGACGGACGCATCGCCCGCGGTCGATCGCGCGTCGACGTCGCCGGCCGAGCCGGTCGCCACGGGCTCCAACCCCATCGATGCGTCCCAGGAAGAAGCCGCGCGCCTCCAGGCGGCGCAGGACGCCAGGGACACCGCCGAGGCCGAACGCATCGCCGCCGCCCGGGCGCGGGCCGAAGCCACCCAACGCACCGCCGAGGCCGAAACAGCGCAAACTCGCGCCCGCGCCGAAGCCGAACGCGCCGCCGCCGCCCGCGCCGAGACGGCCCGCCGCGAAGCCGCCCGGACCGCGCCCGCGCCCAGCGTCATCACAGCCACACCCGCCGCCCGGACCGAAGCGAACCGCGCCACCGAAGCGGCGCGTCGGGAAGCCGCCCGCGCCGAGACGGCCCGCCGCGCGGCCCAGGCGGAAGCAGCCCGGAAAACGGCGCAGGCCGAGGCGGCGCGGCAGGAAATCGCTCGCGCCGAAGCGGCGCGGCGCGCGGCCCAAACCACGGCCAGACGCGCTGAATCCCCGAGACCCGCCGCGCCCCTGCCGAAACTGGAGCTGATCGCTCGATCCGAGGCCCCCGCGACCAGCGCTCCCCGGCCCGCCAGCCCACCGCCCCGACCGCAACCGGCGGCGGCCCCCGCCGGCGCCAGCAGGGTGGTGGGCAGTTTCGCGTTGCAGGAAAACGCCTTCACCATGCGCGATCAGTTTCGCAGCCAGAACGTCCGCGCGGCGGTCGAGCGCATCGTGGTCAACGACCGGCCCATGTACCAAGTTCGCGTCTGGCGCTGAGCCGAAACGGACCATGTCTTTCCTGGGCTGTTCTGTGATCAGGTCGCTCGGCGGTCGGCAGGTCGTGCTGGTTACCACCCACGCCAGCACCCGATTTCGTATGGAATACGACGCTCCATGAATTGGGCGGATTATCTGATCATCCTCCTCATCGCCCTTTCCATGTTGATGGGACTCTGGCGCGGTCTGTTGCGCGAAGTGATCTCACTGGCCACCTGGATCGCCGCCTTCGCCATTGCATTCCTGTTCGCCGAGGACGTCGCCGCCTATCTCGTGCCACACCTCGATCTGCCCTCGCTGCGGATCGCGGTCGCATTCGGCGGCCTGTTCCTCGTCACCCTCCTGCTGGGCGGGTTGATCGGCATCCTCGCTTCGTATCTGGTTCACTACACCGGGCTGACCGGGACCGACCGGGTATTGGGGGTCACTTTCGGTCTGGCGCGCGGCGGCGCCATCATCGCGATGCTGGTGTTGGCGGCGGGATTCACCCCCCTGCCCCAGGATCCCTGGTGGGGGCAATCGGTATTGTTGCCTTACTTCCAGGAAATCGCGCTCTGGTTACGGGATTTCCTGCCGCCGGAGATGGCCCGGGAGCTTCACTTTCCCTGAGTTTCTTTCCCATGACGGCGTCAGCCGTCCAGCGTGGCAGGTAACGGCGCATGTGTGGAATCATCGGTATCGCGGGGCGTGGCCCGGTCAATCAAGGCCTGTTCGACGGCCTGACCGTGTTGCAGCATCGGGGCCAGGACGCGGCGGGCATCGTCACCTGCGACGCCGGCCGCCTGTTCCTGCGCAAGGACAACGGCCTGGTCCGGGACGTGATCCGCACCCGCCACATGCGCAACCTGTACGGCACCATCGGCATCGGCCACGTCCGCTACCCGACCGCGGGCAGTTCCGACTCCGCCGAGGCGCAGCCGTTCTACGTCAACTCGCCGTTTGGCATCACCCTCGCCCACAACGGCAACCTGACCAACGCCGTGCAACTCAAGGACGAATTGTTCCGTTCCGACCTGCGCCACATCAACACCAATTCCGACTCGGAAATCTTGCTCAACGTGTTCGCTCACGAGTTGCAGCAGCGTAGCCGGCTGGCGGTGGACACCGAGGATATTTTCGCGGCGATCGCGGCGGTCCATCGCCGGGTGCGGGGCGCCTACGCCGCCGTGGCGTTGATCGTCGGCTTTGGGCTGGTCGCGTTTCGTGATCCCAACGGGATTCGGCCGCTGGTGTTCGGCGGCCGCGAGACCGAGGACGGCATGGAGTACATGGTCGCATCCGAGAGTGTGGCGCTGGATGTGCTGGATTTTCGGCGGATTCGCGACGTGGCGCCCGGCGAGGCGATCCTGTTCGACCTGGACGGACGGATGCATGCCCGTCAATGCGCCGAGCACCCCATCCATTCCCCTTGCATTTTCGAGTTCGTCTACCTGGCCCGACCGGATTCGATCATCGACCAGGTTTCGGTCCACAAGGCCCGGCTGCGGATGGGCGAATACCTGGCCGAAAAGATCCTGCGGGTCTGGCCGGAGCAGGACATTGATGTCGTGATCCCGATTCCCGACACCAGCCGCACCGCCGCCCTGCAAATGGCCTCGATCCTGGGCCTCAAGTATCGGGAAGGTTTCATCAAGAATCGCTATATCGCCCGCACCTTTATCATGCCCGGCCAGAAGATCCGCCAGAAATCGGTGCGCCAGAAGCTGAATGCGATCGACCTGGAGTTCCGCGGCAAAAACGTGCTGCTGGTCGACGACTCTATCGTCCGCGGCACCACCTCCGAGCAGATCATCCAGATGGCTCGCGACGCGGGCGCCAGCAAGGTCTACTTCGCCTCCGCCGCGCCGCCGGTGCGCTATCCCAATGTCTACGGCATCGACATGCCCGCCTCCCGCGAGTTGATCGCCCACGGGCGCACCGAGGAGGAAATCGCGCGGGCTATCGGCGCGGATTATCTGATTTTCCAGGATTTATCGGATCTGGAGGAAGCAGTGCGGCGCGGTAATCCCGCGCTCCAGCGTTTTGACGCCTCCTGCTTCAACGGTGAATACGTAACCGGCGACATCGACCGCCACTATCTGGACTGTCTGGCCAGCGAACGCGCCGACACCATCAAATCCGAGCGCGCCAGCGCCAACAACGCCTTGATCGATTTGCACAATCACGCCTGAAGCCACCACTTTTGACAAAACGACGGCAAACGTTCTAAGCTTTACCCCCAGCGCCGATTTGAGTCCTCCAGCTTGCGGGCGCTTAACAAATTTCGCTAAAGCGGGTCTCGAACCTGCCTGGGGCGTCCCATCGAGCGGGTTTTTTCATGCCCGCCCGCCGACGGCGCCGGGCTCCGCGGCGATGACCCGTTCCATCCATCGTGGAGACCCCAGCCATGCTTGACCTTGATCACCATCCCGAATTCGGCTTCGCCAGCCTGGCGGTGCGCGCCGGTCAGACGCGCACCCACGAAGGCGAACACGCCGAACCGATTTTTCTCACCTCCAGCTTCGTATTCGCCAACGCCGCCGAAGCCGCCGCCCGCTTCAGCACCGGCGCGGGCAACATTTATTCCCGCTTCACCAATCCCACCGTGCGCATGTTTCAGGACCGGCTGGCGGCGTTGGAAGGCGGCGAGTCCTGCATCGCCACCGGGTCCGGCATGGCGGCGATCCTGGCCACCTGCATGACGCTGCTCAAAAGCGGCGACCACCTCGTTTCGGCCAGCGGGGTGTTCGGCACCACGATCTCTCTGTTCAATCAGTATCTCAGCAAGTTCGGCGTCGCTGCCACCTACGTGCAACTGTCCGATCTCGCGGCTTGGGAAGCGGCGATCCGTCCGGAAACCCGCCTGTTTTATCTGGAAACCCCGTCCAATCCGCTGATGGAACTGGCCGATATTCAGGCGCTGGCCGATCTGGCGCACGCCCACGATATTCTGCTGGTGGTGGATAACTGTTTCTGCACCCCCGCCCTGCAACAACCCTTCAAACTGGGCGCGGATTTGGTGATTCATTCCGGCACCAAGTACCTGGACGGGCAGGGTCGCTGCGTGGGCGGGGCGGTGGTGGGGGATCGGCAGCGGGTCGGCGTCGATATCTTCAGTTTCCTGCGCACCGCCGGTCCCACCCTCAGTCCGTTCAACGCCTGGGTCTTCCTCAAGGGCTTGGAAACCCTGAGCCTGCGGATGCGCGCCCACAGCGAGGCGGCGCTGCAACTGGCCCGTTGGCTGGAAGTCCAACCGGCGGTGGCGCGGGTCTATTACCCCGGACTTCCCTCGCATCCGCAGCACGAACTGGCGAAGCGGCAACAGACCGGCTTCGGCGGCATCGTCTCCTTCGAATTGCACGGCGGCCAGCCGGCGGCCTGGAGCCTGATCGACGCCACCCGGGTGATCTCGATCACCGCCAATCTGGGCGACACCAAGTCCACCATCACCCATCCCGCCACCACCACGCACGGCCGGCTGACTCCCCAGGAACGCGACCGCGCCGGCATTCGCGAGGGGCTGGTACGGATTTCGGTGGGACTGGAAGACGTGGCTGATATTCAGCGGGATTTGGAGCGCGGCCTGCGCCAGCTCTCTCCCCCCCCCTCAATCCTTCTCCGCCGTCCGGACTGAGGCGAGTCTTTGATGATCAAAGCCATCACCTTCGATCTGGACGACACGCTATGGGATGTCTGGCCGGTGGTGATCCGCGCCGAACAGTTACTGCACGACTGGCTGGCGGTGCGCTACCCGCGCATTTCGAAGCAATTCACGCCGCTGGAACTGCGG
>JAWOHQ010000484.1:0-3689 GCA_046485105.1 Candidatus Competibacteraceae bacterium
GGAGCGGTTGCTGGCGACTCCCACGATCAGGGCGCGTTTGCCGGCGAGAAAGCCCATAATGAACTCCTATGCTGTCTGAGCATCGTTTTAAGTCGGGTCATCAATTTTGCGAACTGTAAAGGATAGTGCATGACGCATGCAAAAGTCCGTTTTCCTTGGCGACTGGCCGCCGTTCTGCTGGCGCTGTGCGGTATTCTGGCGACAGCCCTCGCCACCGGGGCGCCGGTGCATGGCGTCGCCCTGCACGGTCAGCCGAAGTATGGGCCGGATTTCCCGCATTTCGACTACGTCAACCCCGACGCGCCCAAGGGTGGCGAGGCGCGGCTGGCGGCCATCGGCAGTTTCGATACCTTCAATTCTTTCAACATCCAGGGTCAGGCCGCCGCCGGCATCGGCCAGTTGTTCGAGAGCCTGATGACCAACAGCGCCGACGAGCCGTTCAGCGAGTACGGCCTGATCGCCGAGAGCGTGGAAGTCGCCGAGGACCGTGGGTCGGTGATTTTCAATCTGCGACCGGAGGCAAAGTTTCACGACGGCAACCCCGTCACCGCCGACGATGTGCTGTTTTCCTTCGAGACGCTGAAAACCCAGGGCAGTCCGTTCTTCCGCTTTTATTACGCCAACGTCGCCGAGGTCGAGAAACTGGGCGAGCGACGGGTCAAGTTCACCTTCAGCGCGGGCGACAATCGGGAGCTGCCGCTGATCATGGGCCAGATGCCGGTGCTTTCCCAAAAATACTGGCGGGACCGCGATTTTGGCGTGACGACCCTGGAGCCACCGGTCGGCAGCGGCCCGTACCGGATCGAACGGTTCGAACCGGGGCGCTTCATCGTGTATCAGCGCGATCCGGACTACTGGGGCAAGGATCTGCCGGTCAATCGTGGCTTGTATAATTTCGGCCGCCTGCGCTACGACTATTACCGCGATGTTACCGTGGCGCTGGAGGCGTTCAAGGCGGGCGCCTACGATCTGCGCGTGGAGAATGTCGCCAAGCAGTGGGCGACCGGTTACGACTTTCCGGCACTGAGCCGGGGACTGGTGAAAAAAGAGACCTTCCCCAACCAGTTGCCGTCCGGGATGCAAGGCTTCGCGTACAACCTGCGCCGGCCGTTATTCCAGGACCCAAGGGTTCGTCAGGCGCTGGCCTACGCCTTCGATTTCGAGTGGAGCAACCGCAACCTGTTCCACGATCAATACATCCGCACCCGCAGTTTTTTCGACAACTCCGAACTGGCGGCCCGTGGCCTGCCATCCCCGGAGGAACTGGCGATTCTGGAACCGCTGCGCGAGCAATTGCCGTCCGAGGTCTTCACCAAGGCTTACGAGCCGCCGACCGCCGCCGATAGCGAGCAGTTGCGCGCCAACATGAAAAAGGCCCTGGAATTATTGCAGGAGGCGGGGTGGGTGTTTCGGGATCGGAAACTGGTCAACGCCGAGACCGGGGCGCCGTTTCGCTTCGAGTTGCTGATCAGCGAGCCGACCTGGGAACGAATTGGGTTGCCGTTCGCCCGCAATCTGGAGCGGCTGGGCATCGAGATGAGCGTGCGCACGGTGGATTCGGCCCAGTACGAGAATCGGGTGCGCGATTTCGATTTCGACATGGTGGTGCATGTCTGGGGCCAGTCGCTGTCGCCCGGCAACGAGCAGCGGGAGTTTTGGAGCAGCGCCGCCGCCGATCAGCCGGGCAGTCGCAATCTGGCGGGTCTAAAGAATTCGGCCATCGACCAGTTGGTGGATTTGGTGATCGCCGCGCCCGACCGCGCCAGCCTGGTGATGCGGGTGCGGGCGCTGGACCGGGCGCTGCAATGGCAGTTCCTGGTCATCCCGCACTGGCATATCCCTTACGCTCGAATCGCCTACTGGGACAAGTTCGGCTATCCATCGGTGACGCCCTCGCAAGGGGTGCAATTGAACGCCTGGTGGATCGACCCGGACAAGGACACGGCGCTGGTCCGGCGCGGTCGGACCAGTGGTGAGCGGTAAGCGGAGTTACGCCAATGAACGCTATCCAGGAAGCGCATCAGTTTTTTGCCAATCTGAGTCGGGCCGAGAAAGCCCAGCTCTTGCAATGGGTCGTTCGTGACTTGGGCGATGCGTTTCCGGGAATCGAGAGTGTCGCCGGGGTCTGCGGCGGCGATCCTTGCATTGTTCGTACCCGGATTCCGGTCTGGGTCTTGGTGCAAGCCCGGCGGCTCGGTAGTAGTGAAGCGGATTTGTTGCACGCCTATCCCGCGCTGCACGCCGAGGATTTGGTCAATGCCTGGGCTTACTTCCGCGTGCATCGCGACGAGATCGAGCAGCAAATCCGCGAGCACGAGGCCGATTGAACGATGGCCCGACTGTTGGCCGACGAGAATTTTCCGCTGCCGGTGGTGGAAGAGTTGCGTCGTCTGGGACATGAAGTGCTGACCCTGCGGGATATCGGTCAGGCCGGTCAAGCGCTGAGCGACGAAGCCGTGTTGGCGGTTGCCCGCGAGCAACAACGCGCTATCTTGACGCTCAATCGCAAGCATTTTATCCGACTCCACGCCACGCATCCCGATCATGCTGGAATCGTCGCTTGCACCTTTGATCCCGGTTTTGTAGCGCAGGCGTGGCGAATTGACGCCGCCTTACAGGTGGAACCGTCGCTGGCCGGTCGTCTGCGTCGAGTCAATCGCCCGGCGGCGGCGGGTTCCTAGGCTTTTAGTCTAGTCCAGAAGGTCGTTGTCTTCGGAACAGAGCGGCAAAAAATCCGAACCAACTCCAACAACGGCCGCCCGTCGTTGCGTTTCATCCGGCTGGGGCAATTCCGCCGCCGCGAACAGCCCGCCTGTCAACACGGCTTGCAGCGCCGTCGCCAGTGCGGGTTGCAGGTCGATGGTGTGATCCAGCACCCACAGCAGTTCGAGCAGTTCCCCGTCGAATTCCCAGCGTTCCGGGCGGATGTCGTCCAGCGGTGAGGATTTCTTGCCGGAGCGGTCGCGCATCCGGTAGGCCAGCCACGATTTCACCGCCTCGAAGCCGGAGATGCTGAAGTTCCAGACTTCCCGACGCACCGGGGCGAACAAGCCCTTGCCGATGCGGAGTTCCTGAGTTGCCGGATCGTAGTCGAAGCGGTCGGGATAGTGCGCCGGATCGGCGGGCGTACCGACTTGGCAGCGCGCGACGCCGGACGGAACGCGCCCCGGTGTTGCGCCGGGCGGGACGCACCGCTCGCCGTAGGTGTGCAGCCAGATCAAGCGCCGGCCCAGCGCGGCGCATTCGGCGAACAACGCCGGGTCTTGCGTGAGCGGTAGACGCGGGCCGGGCAGCGCCAGTTCGTCCCAGAAAGTCTGGACGTAATCCGGCGTCGCCAGCAGGGCGTAGGCGTAGGCAAACAAGTCTTTGGGATCGACCGGCTGGCCGTAGCGTTCGCGCAACAATTCCAGCAGACCATCGGTGATGTTGGCTTGCGTGGCGGCGGCGTCGCGCCAGAGCGGGATGACATCTTTCGCGCCACGATTGCAGAAATGGTGCAAGTCGGGAATGAACGCTGTGGCGACAGCGGCGGGACCTTGACCCAGTACAGCGGTCAACAGGCTGGTCAGGAAAATCTGCCGGTCGCTGTAGGCCCGATGCAAGGCGGGGCGCATCCGGTCGCCCAAGCGGCTATCGAAGAGGGCCAAGCGTCGGTCGAAACTGCGAAAGGCATAGCGACTGAGTACGGG
>JAWOHQ010000052.1:0-7978 GCA_046485105.1 Candidatus Competibacteraceae bacterium
TTCGATTTTCGAAAAGTCCAATACATTGTTCAGCAGCGCCAGCAACAATTGACCGCCGTTGGCCGCGGCAAGCGCGAATTGCTGCTGTTCGTGATTGAGCTTGGACTCCAACAACAGATTATTCATGTTAATGATGGCGTTGAGCGGAGTGCGGATTTCGTGGCTCATGGTGGCCAGAAAGCGACTTTTGGCTTCGTTGGCGGCTTCCGCCAATCGTCGAGCGTTCTTTAGTGATTCCTCATTCTTCTTGCGTTCGCTGATATCGACAAAATGCGCCACATAGTGGGTCGCATGGCCTTGGGCGCCCTTGACTGCGGTGATGCTGAGGGATTGAGGATAGATAGCGCCATCCTTACGTTTGTTGTAGATTTCGCCACGCCAGCCACCATTTCGTTCGATGCTTTGCCACATCTTTCGGTAGAAGGCTTCATCGTGTTGCCTGGAAGATAGCAATCGCGGATTTTCCCCCAGTACCTCCTCCGCGGAGTAACCGGTGATTCGGGTAAACGCCTTGTTGATTCTCAGAATGCGGCCTTGCGCATCGGTGATAAAAATGCCTTCGTCCGCTTCCATGGCCTGAGCCGCCAGTTGCAGTTCCCGTGCGGTATTTTGCTGTTCGGTAATGTCGCGCAGAAAGGCGGTAAATAGCAGAGTATCCTCGGTCTCAATGGGAGAAATGTTCAACTCCACTGGAAAGGTATGGCCCTTCCGGTGCAAGGCGGAGAGAATGAGTCGTTGCTTGAGTGCCGGTCCTTCCCCGGTGGCAAGGAAACGGGCCATGCCTTGCAAATGCGCCTCACGGTACTCTTCCGGTATCAGGGTTTCCGCCAGAGAAGCTCCAATCATGTCCTTTGAGGCATGGCCAAAGATTTGTTCGGCGTTTTGATTGAATTCAATGATTCGCCCTTCAGCATCAATCGTGATAATCGCATCCAGCGATGCCGACAGGATCGCTGCATTTTTCGCCTCGTTGCGAGCCGTGATCTTCGCTAATCGGCGATGGGCTTCGAGCGTATTGGTAAGTTTTTTATAGGATTCCGCCAACTGAGAGGACATGCGGTTGAATGATCGGGCGACGCCGGCGATTTCGTCGTTCCCCGTGACCTGGGTCTGAAAACCGGGTCCCCTTTCGGCGATCTGCTCCGATGCGGTTTGCAGTTTTTGTAATTGCCGGGTCAGAATCGTACCCAGCGCAAACGAGAAAATCGCCACGAGAACAACTTCCACGACAGCGATGGTCGTGGTCCAGCGCATTGCGTCATCCAGCGCCTCTTTGATCGCTTGCGTGGACAGGCCGATTTCAACACGCCCGAATCGTTGCCCGCCTTCGCTGATATCGGCGTAAGTGTCAAAGACCCCATCTCGCACTGATGCGAGTCGATGATCCTCTTGGAATGGACGTTTTAATAACCCTGGATCGCCGCCTTCGGCCAGTATGATGCCATCGCCAATAATTCGCGCATACACGATTTCCGGATGGCTGAGAATCTCACTGACGAAAGATTCCAATGCCGCCAGATCCGTGGTCAAAATCGCTTCCTTGGTACTGGCGGCGAACAATTGAGTGGTAGTTCTGGAGCGCTGAATGAGCTGATCCTGATTCGAGGACTTGAGAAAATTCAGGCCGCTGACGATGAGAATCATCAGCAAAACGCTTTCAATCAAGGCAATGCCGAGAATGGTTTTGAGGCGAAAACTCAAGAATCGTCCCCGTCCAGATGATCGAGCAACTGGATATTTAAATCGCGCACGTCATCCCAATCTGAATCGGCAGCGGCCTCTATTCCTTTAAAATTGATCGCATCCAGCAAAGCCTTGCCGGTTGCATTCTGGTCCATGGTTTCCATCGCGATAACGACTTTTTTCACCAAGCCCTCCGCCACTCTTGGATGAGCCGCGAAGGCGTGAGGGGTGTAGCCTTGACTGGTCCAAAGAATGCGCAATTGATCTCGTATTTCCGGAGCGACATTTTCAAAAGTTTGGATCACACCGCCACCAGCGGTATAAAGGTCCTTCGCCACGGTCCGATAGACTGAATCGTGGGAGGAAACATACTTGGCGGTAAATTGAATCCCCACGCTGGACAGATAAGCGCGAGTGAGAATACTCGCCGCAAAAGCGGCTGGGGCAGGAACCGCCAGCGTGGTTCCGTTCAGTTCATTCAGGTTTTTGATCGGGCTGTCCTTGCGCACCACGATAATGCCTTTGAGACGCGCGCCGCGCGCCTTGGCGAAGGCTTTGTAGCCAGGATTTTTGCTGAAAACCGTGTAGTGATAAGGATTCATATACGCAAAATCGTAATCGCCGGCGGCGAGGCGCTTTTCAAAGGTGGGAATATCAGGGGCGGTACGGAAGTGGATGGGTTTCTTGGTGACTTCCTCTAAATACTTGAAAATCGGTACCCAAAGACTGGCTAATCGGCTGGCGGATTGCTGGGGAACGATGCCAAAGGTCAGGTAATCGATGGATGGTTTTTCAGGCGGTTCCGAAGTTTCCTCGGCAACCACAGGCATGCTTGATATTGTTGCCAATAAAAACAGCAAGAGTAGTAAAGGTGAGTAAGCGATTTTCATTAAATTCTCCAAAAAGACTAATGCTTGATGACCCCTCAAGAACTCAAGTTTTTCCGAAGCGTCACGGTGTTCCAATCGGGATTCGCCGTGTATTCGGCGCTATCCATCCATTGGCGCATGATCCACCACCCGCGCCCGCTTTCCGCATCCGGCGCCGGAGCCGTGTCGGGCGGCAACTGTTGCATGGCCACCCCTCGGTCGCTCACCTGGATGGTCAATTGTTCGCCACTCAGGCTCCAGCGGATCGTCACCGGGTAGCCTGTCCGATTGCCATAGGCATGCATGATCGAATTATTGACCGCTTCGACCGTCGAGGTCTGGATCTGATAAGCGGTCATTTCATCCGCGCCATGTTCCAGACAAAGCGCGCGGATACTGATGCCCACCAGCCCTACGCAATCCAGACGGCTGTCAATTTCCAGGATGATCGTTTTGCCATGACCGCTCATGGATTTCGGGTCCCCATGGCCAATGACTGATTTAACCATTCGAGCGCTGAATCGACGTTTTCACTGAAATGCATGATCTGATCCAAACGCATCATGGCGATGAGGCTCATCAGCGGCGGCTTTAAGCCTGCAATCGCATACGCTGTTCCATCGGCCCGAAGCTTTTTCCCGAGCAAGACCAGTTCACCGATGGCCGTGCTATCCATGAACTCAACCGAACGGAAATCAAGCAGTAACGCCGGCGCGCCACTCATGGTTTGCAAAACCTCCGCAAAAATCCGGTGCGCGACATCCGCGGTCAGCCGGCTCGATTCAATCCGAACGAGCATGACCTGATCCTGCGGTTCGGCGTGCAAAAAACTATTCATGACGGTCCCCAGTTTCGTTCAGGATTGCGGGCATAACTCAATCAATAACAAGGAAATATCATCGCTGAAGGAGACGGCGTCCGCCGATGGCGAATGCCAGGCGATTAAAGCCTTTTTGATCTGTTGCATCGTTTCCTCCAGGGGCAGGAACCGCATCGCGCACAGACTTTGACCGAGGCGATCGGCGCCGAATTGAATGTTCTCCTCATTCGGGCATTCCGTGACGCCATCGGAGTACAGCAGCAGGCGGTCGCCCGGCCGCAACTGAAAATCGATCGCCTGGTAATCGGCGTTCGGAAGCAAGCCCACGGGAAAACCGCCGACGCCGAGCCATTCGATGGAACCGTCGCCCCGGCAGAGCAATGGGTAGGGATGACCGGCCTGACACAGGGAACCCTGACCGCTCAGCGTATCGATGATGCCGTAAATCATGGTGAAGTACATCATGTTACGGTCATCAGCCTGCAAATTTTCATTGAGGCGCGTCACCACCTCAACCGGATTCCTGAAGGATTTCGATCCAGGGATCGTATCGGGCGTTTTGCGGCGCCCCAAACGGAAAAAGCCCATGGACGCGCGGTCTCGGGCGTTATCATCCAGCCGGTTGCGCGGCAGATGCACCAGACTGTCCGGTCGAGGCTCCACCGACAGGGTTTTGGCCAGATGCACCGATAACATGGCCGCCGGAACGCCGTGTCCGGAGACATCGATCAGGTAGAAACCCAGATGTCGTTCATCCAGAGGATAGAAGTTGAAGATGTCCCCCGCCAGTTCTTCCGCGGGCATCAACGCCCAGGCCAAATCAATCGGTAGCCCAGTCTGTCGCGAGATCGGCAGGAGATCCTGCTGAATTTTCGCCGCCGCCCGCAAATCGCGCTGGATGCGTTGTTGGCTCGACTCCAGTTTTTGGTTGGCCTGCTGCAGCTCCTGGTTCTTCGCCAGCAGGGCTTTTTCCAGACGCAGCACCCGTTCCCCGGCCTTGATGCGCACCCGCAGTTCCCTGGCATTCACCGGCTTGGTTAGAAAATCATCAGCGCCAGCCTCCAAGGCCATGATCAGATCATCGGTTTGGTCTTTACCGGTGAGCAGAATGACGTAGACATAGTGAGGCAGTTCAGCGGAACGCAGGCGGCGGCACAACTCGACCCCGTCCAGCCGGGGCATGACCCAGTCGCTGAGCAGGAAATGGATCGGCTGGCGCTGAAGGAGTTGCCAAGCCTCTTCGCCATCCGCGGCCTGGACGACTTCATAACCCCATTTCTCCAGCATGGCGGTGAAGGCGCGGCGCAGTGCAACATCATCTTCCACAATGAGAATTTGCATGGCGTTAAGCTCTTGGCCCGTCGGCGATCCGGCGCGGGAGACCGGTCAGCGCCGGTGGGAACGGCGGCGGCGTCACCGTATCCTCCGGTGTTCCGAATTCTGGCGCGCGGCAATCAGGCTCAACGCTTTCTCCCGATTTGGGGCGTGGCGGAACAGACCGGTCAGCCGGGTGATATCCATGAGTTGCCGCACCGGCGGCTGCATCCCGCACAGGATCAACTCCCGTTCCCGGCCATTGAAGCGGCGCTGCAAGTGGAAAAACAGGCGCAGACCGGTGCTGTCGACAAAGGAGAGATCGGATAAATCCAGCAGGCAGTCGCCATCACCCAGTGCTGAAACCAGTGCTTCCGGATCCAGATGGGCCACCCGCTCCGCGTCCAGGCGACCGCTCAGACCGACGATGGCGACTCCGGCCACCGGATCGGCGAACCTGACCAGTCCGGCGATGGTCGGGTGGGCGGCAGTGGTGACCGCTCGATGGGTGGTAGCGTCGGCGAACAAATCCCAGGCGCGGGTCATTTTCAACAGGTGGGCGACGGGCGTCTGTTCCAGACCCACAGCCCGGGTCGAGCGCTGCTGATTTTGCGCCGATTTCCACCGCCGGACCAGATAACCCAGCGCCGCGGAGTCGATAAAGCGCGTCGCGGTGAAATCGATCACCAGAGGGCTGGCTTCGGCGCTCGATGGGGTGGGCGGGGCGCTTTGGGCTTGTACCCAGGCGGCGTCCGCCCGTTCTGGCAGGGCCAGTACCGTTTCCGCGCTCGGTGATGGGACAAAACCGGGCGGGGAAGGAGCGGCGGCGCGCGAACCGGGCGCCGTTGTGGATGAAGCGACCGGGCTCCGCCACCGCTGCCATCGATAGTGCAACACCAGGGGAATAGCCATGAACCCCAGTTTCACCAGGCCAATCGCGTAGCGCTTCCAGAGCCGCTTTGGGTCCTGGGTGATCCGGTACAGCCATTCCAGGCCGCCGCGCTGCATCCACGTCGGCGCCCGGGAGACGCGGCCGACGATGAACTCAAACGTGCCGCCCACGCCGATGCTCACCCCGGCCTTGAGCCGGTGGCGGTTACGATGAAACCAGATCTCCTGTTTCGGGTTGCCGAAGCCGATTAACAGCACGTCCGGCTCCACCCGATTGATCCGCTCGACGATCTCGGCATCGTCGGTTTCGGCCTCCAGCAGGGCCGCGCCCTCCGTATGCACGAAGGGGGAATAGACGTCGGCGATCGACAAACCGGGATATTGCTGTTGCAGTTTATCCGCCGCCTGCTGGGCGATGTCGCCGCGTCCGCCGAGCAGGGACAGGCGATGCCCGCTCCGGGCCATCGCGCCGGCCAGGGCTGGAACCAGATCGGCGCCGGTCACCCGACCTTGCAGCGGGGTTCCCAGCATCCGGGCCAGCCACACCACCGGCATCCCGTCGGCGGTGACCAGGTCAGCCCGCCGCAGAATCTCCAGCAGTTCCGGATGGCGTGGTGGGGCGTTCGGCGTCCAGCCCAGCGCGTTGGTCATAAAATCCACATTCACCGTGGCGATCTGGCGTGGACGGCCATCCTGGCGATAGGCGTCCGCCAACTCCAGAGTGCGCTGGACCGCCAGATCCAGGGTCAAATCATCAATGGGAATCCCCAGGATCAGGGTCACGACGTTTGACTGACTCATGGCGCGGTTCCCTCAGACATGGACGGGAATCACCATGCTCCCACCACGGAGCATTAAAGCCATCAGGATGGTTTTTAGTTTTTTGATGATCATGGAATCCGTTGAAACCAATGCCAGTTTAGATGAGGATTTTAACGGTAACCGTTGTTGCCTGCGGCGTCCAGCGCGCGCTACGGGTTCGTGATCGCATACACCACGTCACTGACAAATCGATTGAACGATTCATTCTCGACGTAGAGTTTGTAGAATTGGGTGAAGTCCCGCACGGAACCTTGTGCCACCTTGTCGAGTGCCTGGTTGTGGGCGAGGCGGGCGGTGTGTGGCGTGTTGGCCTTGGCGTTCTGGTAGGCGGCATCAGCGGCGACCTTCGGCGCGATGGTGTCGGTAATGTGCCGGACGATTTGGTCGGAATCGGTAAATGTCGTCCCGAACTGCTCGTTGAACGACTTCAGGATGTTGCTCAAGCGATCCAGCTCGGGCTCGGAATTGCGTCCGCCCGCGGCCGTCGGTACGGGTTCGATCTCCGCGTTCTCGTCCGCCAGCGCGATCTTCAACGCCGCCTGCTTCTCGACGCGGTAGCTGTCCATGTCGATGGCTTCGAGAATGCCCCTGGCGAGGTCTTCCTCCTTCGGCGCCGGCAGCTTGGGCGTCAGCAGGTCGAGGAAGATCGAGAGCCTCTCCCACTCGGCGTTGCGGTACGGGATCACCGACGAGAGGAAGGCGTAGGTGCGGCAGAAGGCCTTGGCTTTGCCCTTGAACCCCACCTGGCCGTCCTCGTCGAGCTGCTCCACGTAGACCGTGACGCACGCGTTGAGGATCGGGTCGAGCTGGTCGCGCTCCGCGCCGCCAAGGAACAGCTCCACTAACTGCCGCACCTGTTCCGGCGCGTACACCTGCGCGGCATCGAGCGCCGCCTTCAGGTCGTGCAGCTTGTTCGGGTCGGTCTCGTCGGCGAGCAGCGTGGTGCGGTAGTAGTCCTGGAAGGCGCAGGTGATGGCCTCGCGGTTGTTCTGGAAATCGAGCACGAAGCAGTCGTGCTTCCGCGGATGCGCGCGGTTGAGCCGCGACAGCGTCTGCACCGCCTTGATCCCCGCGAGCGTCTTATCGACGTACATCGTGTGCAGCAGCGGCTCGTCGTAGCCGGTCTGGAACTTTTCGGCGCAGATCAGGAAGCGGTAGGGATCGGTCTGGATCTTCCGGGCGATCTCGTTGCTCGGGAAACCGTTGAGCGATGCCTCGCTCACCTTCGCCCCGCCGTACTCGTGCTCGCCCGAGAACGCGACGATCACCTGGTAGGGGCTCTTGCGCTCCGCCAGATACGCCTGGAAGGCGTGGAAGTACTGGATGGCTCGCGCGATGCCGCTGGTGACCACCATCGCCCGCGCCTGGCCACCGATCTTCCCGGCCGCCAGCACCTGCTCGTGGAAGTGATCGACCATGATTTCGGCCTTGAGCCGGATCGCGTGGTCGTGGCCCTCCACATAGCGGCGCAGCTTCTTCTGCGCCTTCCTGGTGTCGAACTCGGGGTCATCCTCGGTCTTCTTGATCAGCTTGTAGTAGCTGTCCACCGGCGTGTAGTGCTTCAGCACGTCGAGGATGA
>JAWOHQ010000112.1:0-3845 GCA_046485105.1 Candidatus Competibacteraceae bacterium
CGCGCCTGCATGGCCCGGAACAGCGGGACGTGGTGGTTGAGGTAATCGTTGATTTCCTGGATGAGAGCCATGACGGGCTCCTTTGATGGTTGCGGGTTTAGAAAGGGTTGAAGAAGATATTGCCCGTCATTGTCGCTTTTTTCGGACCGGCGTGGTCTACACCATCGCCAAAATTCCCTCAGGAGAAACTCATGCTGGACAAACCCGCTGTCACTCAAGTCGCTATCGCCGATCTGCTCGCCCGCCGCTGGAGTCCGCGCGCCATCAACCCGGAGCGACCGGTCAGTCGCGAACACCTGCTGGCGCTGCTGGAAGCAGCCCGCTGGGCGCCGTCCTGTTTCGGCGATCAGCCGTGGCGCTATCTGGTTTGGGATCGGTTTCGCGATGCCGCCGGCTGGCAGCAGGCATTTGCCTGTCTGGCCGAGGGGAATCAAGTCTGGGTCAAAGACGCGCCAGTGCTGTTGCTGTCGGTGGCGACGCCGAACTTCAGCCATAACACCAAGCCGAACCGCTGGGCGCAGCACGACACCGGCGCGGCCAGCGAAAATCTTTGCCTGCAAGCCACCGCCCTCGGTCTGGTCGCCCACCAGATGGGCGGCTTCGATCCCGAAAAAGCCAGAGCGACGTTCGCGATCCCCGCCGACCATGCCTGTATGGCGATGATCGCGGTCGGCCATCCGGGATCCATTGAAACCTTGCCGGAGTCGCTGCGCGAGCGGGAACTGGCGCCACGGGAACGCAATCCATTGGCCATTCTGGTATTCGAGGGCGGTTGGGGCCAGACCCTCCAACAGGCTTAACCTCTTCCTGTAATCAATCACTCCCATGCCCACCCTCATGCCCGACCGACGCTCCGTCCGGGGCGCCGGAAGCTATCTGCTACGTTCCCTGCTGTTTCTGGTCGCCATGGCGGCGCTGGGCGCGGCCTTTCAGGAACCCCTTACCAAAGCCTTCCTGACCAATCCCTATCTGAACGGGACCATCGGCGTCGCCTTTCTGTTGGGAGTGGCTTACACCCTCAAGGCGCTGATCGGCGCCCTGCTCGATACCCGCGCCGCCGGGCAGGCGGGAGAGGTCGCGCTCAAGGCCCGCCGCCGCGAACTGCCGCTCCGCCAGGCCGATGAACTGCTGCTCGGTAACGAGCGGTACGGAGTGCGTGAGTTCTTGCAAAAGGTCCACCGAGTCATCGAGCATGGCGACGCCACCGCCACTCTGCCGTATCTCCTGGATTCGCTGGCCACGCGCGGCGACGATCAGCGGGCGCTGGTGCGCTATCTGGTCGGGGCGCTGGTGCTGCTCGGCTTGATCGGCACCTTTTATGGCCTGTTGTTGACCATCGCCGGCGTGCGCGAGGTCATCGGCGGTCTGTCCACCGACCAGGCGACCGATACCATGGCCCTGATCGGCGAGTTCAAGGATCGTCTGGCCGCCCCGCTGGCCGGCATGGGCACCGCGTTTTCGGCCTCGCTGTTCGGATTGCTGGGCGCGCTGGCGCTGGGCTTTCTGGAGTTGCAACTGTTCCACGCCCAAAACCATCATCACGCCCAACTGGAAGCGTTGGTGGTCAGCGATTTGGTCCCGCTGTGGCAGCCGGTGGTCACGGTCACCGCTCAGACCGAAACGATTTCTCCCCGGCATCTGGCGGCTCTCCTGCAATCCACGGTGGATCGGCTGGAGCGGGTGGCGGCGTCCACCGAATATCTGGCCAACCGGGGTGAGGGCATTACCCGGGTCGCGGAACAGGTGGCGAATCTGGGCGAGCAAATCGAATCGCTGCGGGCGACCCTGCAAAATATCGAGAGCGACCGCACCGCCGATCTGCGGCATGAGTTGCGGATCATCGCCCGGCTGCTGGCGCAGCGGGCGGATTGGCATCCGGACGGCGACGCCCATGCCCCGTCGGCGTGATTCGCTCAGCGAGTTCAACATCTGGCCCGCCTTCACCGACGCCTTGGGCGGACTGGTGATGGTGCTGATTTTTCTGATCACGATCTTCGTGATCACCGAAGTACTGATCGGCCGCGAAATCCTGGGCAAGGAAACCGCCATCGGTCAGTTGCAACGGATCGTCGCGCATCTGGAGGGCCTGGCGGGCGACGCCGAACGGGAAGCGGCGCGGCTGCGCGGCCAGGTCCAAGGGCTGGAAACCACGGTCGACGAACGGGAGACGCTGCTGGCGCAGTTGCGGAATGAATTGGTGGCGGCGCGCATGGCCCATGCGGCCCTGAGCGCCGACAAGAGCAAGGCCGAACAGACCCTCACCAGCGTCCAGGAACAGGCGGCGCTGCTGAGCGCCCGGACCGAGCGGCTGGCGGCGGAACTGGAACGGCTCAACCGGGCGCTGGCGGTCAGCGAGGAAGAACGGGCCCGACGCGATACGGTCATCGTCGAGCAAAAGGACCGGATCGAGGCGCTGGACAGCGCTTTGAAGCAGAAGCTGCTGGAGCGGGTCGAGGAACTGGAAAAATACGCCAGCGACTTTTTCGGTCGCCTGCGCGAGGTGTTCGCCGGCAACCCCGACATCGTCGTGGTCGGCGACCGGTTTGTGTTCCAGTCCGAGGTCCTGTTCGGCTCCGGCGAAGCGACGCTGTCGGCGAACGGGCGCGGCGATCTGGACAAGTTTGCCGCCGTCTACCGGCAGTTGGCGACCCAACTGCCGCCGGATTTGCCGGTCATTATCGAGGTGCAGGGCCATACCGACCGGGCGCCCATCCGCGGCGGCCGGTTTCCCTCCAACTGGGAACTGTCCACGGCGCGGGCGCAGGAAGTGGTGAATTATCTAATCCTGCAAGGCGTCCCGCCGGAGCGGCTGGCTGCGGTCGGCATGGCGGAATATCATCCCATCGACCCGAACGATACCCCCGAAGCGTACCGCCGCAACCGGCGCATCGAGCTGAAAATCACCAGCCGCTGAGGCCGTGGCCAACTGTGCTAGACTGCCCGAACCCGTATTCCACAATCCGCGAGAGTGACCCCGATGGACTTCAAGACGACTGATCTATGCGATGAGTTTTCCGATCGTTTGCAAATCGCCGAACCGGTGTTCGGCGATTACGGCGGCGAGGTGATGTTTTCCGGACCCATCACGACGCTGAAGGTGTTTGAGGATAATTCCCTGGTCCGCGCCGCCCTCGAAGAGCCGGGCGACGGCCGGGTGTTGGTGGTGGACGGCGGCGGGTCCATGCGCTGCGCGTTGCTGGGCGACCAGCTCGCCGAACTGGCCGAGGAGAACGACTGGGCCGGCGTGGTGGTGAACGGCTGCATCCGCGATTCCACCGCCGTCGCCGAACTGGGCATCGGCGTCAAGGCGCTGGGCGTGCATCCGCTCAAGAGCGTCAAGCGCGGCGTCGGCGAGCGGGATATCCTGGTGCGCTTCGCCGGCGTGAATTTCGTGCCGGGCGCTTTTCTCTATGCCGACGAGGACGGCTTGCTCGTCTCCGATGAGCCGCTGATCTAAAGACGCCCGCGCCCCATTGCCACCCTTGCCAGAGGCAAGACGGACCCCACCATGCGACCCCTCTCTCCCGCCGGTCGACAAGCGATTAACGATTTGGCCCAGCGGTACGGTTTCAGCCCGGATGCCGTCACGAGCATGCTGGACGCCGTCATCAACGGTAACGGTGGCATGGCGCAGTTCAACCATCCCGAGTTCGGCGGCTCCGGCCAATGGATGCAGGGCGGCATGCTCATGCTGTCCGACATGTTCAATCATGCGGCGACATGGTCCAGATCATCTTCGTGGTCTGCTGTTCGCTGATCCTGCATCCCGCTCTGGTCTGGGGTCTTGGCAGTTACGCCAACCTCTCCACCGGCCAGTTCCGCTCCGCCGTCATCACCGCAGCCGC
>JAWOHQ010000162.1:0-7953 GCA_046485105.1 Candidatus Competibacteraceae bacterium
ATCCGCCGTCGCCATGCCGGGAACCCCCGCCTAACGAATTGAAGTATAGTCCATACGGAACATGGGGCGTCTCTAGGATCAAGCGGCATCGAAACTCCACAAAATGCGCGGTAAAGCCGCGGGCGGCGCGGGCGGGTAAAGGGTAACTGATTAACGAGCAAAGGGTTGAAGCGGTCGGGCGAGACGGAAACCCGTTTGTCGTTGCGGTTGGGTGGGTCGTTCCAGCCCCGGAGGGCGGAGCGCACCCACGCGGGTCGGTCGCTCCAGGAACCGCCGCGCAACGACCGGGGGTCGTCTTCTTCTCGCCCGGCGCACCGTTGCTCGCCGCCGTCGTAATCCCGGTCGTAGACCGAACCGTTCCACTCCCAGACGTTGCCATGCATCTGATGAAATCCCCAAGGATGGGGTTGAAACTGATCCACCGGCACGGTTTGCTGGCGATAGGCGCTTGGCCGACCCTGGGGACCGTAGGTATCGGCGCACACAGGGTTCGCCTGATCCGGGGTGATGCTCTCCCCCCCCCCAGAATGAGGTCCCCGGCCGGCCGGCGTGCTCCCGTTCCGCCTCGGTCGGCAGCCGGTAGGGTCTGGCCGGTCTGGGCGGACAGCCAGTCGGTATAGTCCAGCGCGGCGTACCCATCGACGTCGCTCGCCGGGCGGTTGTCTCGACCCCAACTTCGGTCATCGGGTTGCTCTCCCCGGTTGCGACGCAGAAGCGGTCGTACTCGGCGAAGGTGACGGCATACCGACCGATGGCGAACGGCCGCTCGATGATCACCCAATGCCGGCGCTTGTTACCGAGCCGCTTCAGTTCGCTTTCCGGCGATCCCATCCAAAACTGGCCGGGGGGAATCGCGATCATGGCCGGGCCTGCGCTGCCGTCGCGCGGCCGGTCGCGGAAGACCGTGAGGGGTGACAGCGCGGTGGGTGGGGATGCGGGAGGCGTTTCGATGACGGGGGCGGCGCCCGGCGGCGGCGTTGGGACCGGTAGGGGCGGCGCGCCGCGCTCGACCGGTAGGCCCAGCGCCAGCGCCCAGAATTCCACCGCCCAGCGCGCCGCATCGGCGGTCATGGCCAACTCGTCCTCCAGCCGTCGGCACAGGCGGGCGAACAGGATGGACTGCGGCACGCCCGCCGGAGCGGTGAGTAAATCCGCCTCCACCTTGGCCCTTGGTCTCCATTTCCTCTATGTTGATTCTACTTTTGTCGATTTATCAGCAAAACGAATTTTCTGATAAGCTGAGTGCGGTATACCGGGTGTCGCGGACGGTGGATCGACGAATTTGGCCCCGCGAGCGATGTGTTCCTCCTCGCTGCGCTTGATGTCTTCATAAATGGCGTCTAAATCGAAATTAAATTTTGCCGCATGGGCTTCGCGTATTGCCCGGACTTCCTTCATAATTTCGTCATTCATCGTCGGATCCAAGTAATTCATCGGGAGTGCAAATGAAGGGTAGAAACAATCCCTGCTCGTCGAGATAGAGAGCGATGCGCTTTTGAATTTCCGGGTTCGCGATGTGCTTGCAATTCCATGTCAATAAGAAATCCATGGCGTGAACGGTGGCAACCGAGATATGCAGCGCATCCTCGGCGGCATTCGTCGGAATGATGCCACGCGCTACCAAGGCTTTAGCAATTTCCTTAGCTTCAGTCGTAACCCGGAGGAAAGTCAATCCTTCTATTGCATCCAGCCGTTTTTTTGCGGCGTTTGGATCGCCAGCCGCGCATTCCTGGTATACGACCTCGGAAATATAAAGCTCATAATCGAAGCGGTTGTCCCACCAAGCTTGAGTGAGCTGCTGGCGTGCGGCGCCGATCAAGTTCCGGCTCACTCGGCTGGTCAAGTAGCTGATAATGGATGTCTCGATATAAACGCTGTTGGCCATTCTTCTATTCTAAAGGTTATGGGTTATGGCCTAAAACGCTCAAGCCGGTCTCTAAAAGCGTGTGGAGCCTTGTCGGGTTATGCGCTGGAATCCCCAGGATTCAGAACCGCGCGCGGCCCCCTCCTTTCGGCGGGCAATTCCCCGCCTTGCCGGGAACCCCCTAACGCTCTGAAGTATAGTCCCTACGAAATATGCGGCAACACGAACGACGCACAAACATCGTGCAGGGTCCGGGGCCGCGTGACTTGGGCGAGTTGAACCCGCGCGCGGGCCGACCGACCTCGCGAGTTGGTGGGCCGAGAGACGAGCCGGCTCACCCTAACCCCGCACTCTCCAAAAGACGGGGCACTGTTCGAGGTGGGGTCGCAGGCCTTTCTGGACGAAGCGCGCACCCTGACCAAGTTCGATCACGCCCACGTGGCGCGGGTGCGGGATTTCTTCGAGGCCAACGGCACGCCCTATCTGGTGACGGACTATACAAGAGCGAGAGCCTGTTGGAGTAGCTGGAACGGCAGGACGGGCGTTGGCCTTGGTGGACGGCGCTGGCCTTGCCGCCGCCGGTGCTGGACGGGCCGCGGGACGTGCGTCAGCGGGGCTTCCCGCGGCGGCGGACGTACAGCAAGGGTTTGAGCGGGGAGAGGCGTACTATTCAGGCGAAGGCCTACCACAAGACTACATCCCGGCTTTCCAATGGTTCCAGAAGGCGGCCGAACAGGGCCGTGTCGTGGCGCAATTCAGCTTGGGCGTTATGTATGACGCGGGCCGGGGCGTGGCGTAAAATCACACCGAGGGCGGTGCGCGGGAATCGCCAATCCGCCGCGCAGGGCCATGCCGGGGCGCAACCAGGCGCGAGGACAAGCTACGGCGGGCGGCGACCCTGCATCTCGAACCCGACCTCAACGATGGCGTGGTCCTCAACATCGCCCCGCCCCACGAACTTTGTCCCGTGGAAAGAAGCCCAAAAATACTGGGATGAACTGCTTGAAGGGAAATACGAATGGTCCTCGATCGGCAAGCAACTGCTTGAGAAAGGACTTGTTGCTTGATTGAAAGCGAGTATGAAATGAAAGTGTATGTAGATACATCCGTATTCGGTGGGATCTATGATAAGAAATTCGCCGAGCCAAGAAGACGTTTTTCTCAGAAGTTGAGGCGGGTAAATTTAAGATTGTGAGCTGGAACTTCAAGCATATTGTCCATTTCCAGAAAATCCCTAAATACAATGTCGTGAATACGCTCAATGGCTATCGTTCCATTAATATTTTTTCTCCTTTGGAGGTTATTGACTATGACGACTCATGAACCGAAATGCGTTTATTGGAAACGCATAGGCGCTGAATCGGTTGCCAGCCAAATAACCGGATTGACTGCTCAACAGAAACTGAAATTCTGGCAAGAACAAACGGAGCGACTCAAGCTGCTGCAAGCCTCGATGCGCGAACGCTCCCGGCAGCCAGCGAATGCCTGATTAGGGGCACATATCAGGAAACCCAAACATGACAACCATCACACTCACAGAAGCACAAACCACCTTGTCAGAACTCATCCATCGCCTGACACCGGGTGAGGAAGTGGTGATTACCGAGAACGACCGTCCAGTGGCGAGGCTGGTGAGCCAATTACCAACGGCAAAACCTGCCCTGCGTCCTTCGCCGGGTCTTGGCAAGGGGTGCATCACCATCCTCTCGGATGATGACGAACATCTCCTCGACTTCGCAGAGTACATGTCGAGACCCATTCGACCGATTGCTGGCGGCGCAAGCATTGGTCGAAGGCATCCCGCTCGTTAGCGCCGATGCGATCTTCGATCAATACGAGATCAACCGCCTTTGGAAGTGATCACCACTGGAGCCAAGAACATGACCACTATCGCCCTCGAACAAACCCAAACCACGTTGGCAGAACTCATCCATCGTCTGGTGCCGGGTGAGGAAGTGGTGATTACCGAGAACGACCAAATCATAGCCCGGTTAGTGCTTAATCCCCCGCCACCCGCCAAGAAGCTTCGGCAACTAGGCACCATGAAAGGGACGGTGCTTTACATGGCGCCGGATTTTGACGCCCCACTGGAGGACTTCAAGGAGTACATGGAATGAGGTATCTGGTTGACGCTCATTCCTTGATCTGGGCGCAGGACGATCCGAGCAAACTCGGTCCGACGGCACTGGTAACCCTACAAGACCCCGTACAACAACTGCTCTTGAGCGCCGGGACGATCTGGGAACTGTCGATCAAGAGCGGGCTGGCCAAGCTCACGCTCTCACTGGGATTCCGTCAATGGATGGACAGAGCGATCGCTGATCTCGATTTGATCGTGCTGCCGATTACGCTCGATCACGCCGACCGGCAGGCCCGCTTGCCCTGGCATCACCGCGATCCATTCGACCGATTGCTGGCGGCGCAGGCGCTGGTCGAGGGCATACCGCTCATGAGTGCCGACGCCATCTTCGATCAGTACGGGGTCAACCGTCTTTGGAAGTGATCCTCACCGGAGCCAAGAACATGACCACTATCGCCCTCGAACAAACCCAAACCACGTTGGCAGAACTCATCCATCGCCTGACCCCGGGTGAGGAAGTCATCATTTTTGAAAATGATCGAGCCGTAGCCCGGTTAGTGCTGAACCCCTTACCATTCCCCAAGCAAACTGAGCCGAAGAATCAGTGGCCATGCAGAGTCGGGAGCGCCAAGGGGAAAATACGGATCGCCGCGGACTTCGACGAGCCACTTGAAGCGTTCAAGGAGTACATGGATTGAACCTGCTCCTGGATACCCATGTACTGCTTTGGTTCCTCAACGACGATCCTCAATAGATTGCAACCGCCAGGTTATTGATTTTTGAGGCGCAGGGTCGAGGGGTCAATGCAGCGACTGTTATTCTTCGCGCCCGCTGTCCGCCGGCTGTCGAGGCATGCGGGAGGTCAAACCTCGACCCGTTCCCGCGTCGCCGGCCACCCCGCCAATAGTTGCCGTAGCTCGTCCAACACCTCATCCAAAGGGCGTCCTTCCCATTCGGGGGCCACCGCCGCGACCGCCAACCGCAATGGCGCGCGCAGCGGATCGCCGGACGCGGCGCGCGGGTCCGCCTCGGGCGAAACCGCCGCAAACGCAAAATCCAGGACCGCCACGGGGCGGTTATCCGTCCCGTAATCGCGGCTGGGCGGCGCGGGCGCCCGGATCCGTTCGTACACCCCGATGCTCAATCCATACGGCTCGTCGTCCTGGTCGGGCGCGAAACAATCGATCTGGGCGTTGATGCCCGTCGTGTGGCTGGCGTCCCAACCCCGCCAAGCGATCCGCTGATGGGGTAACAGCGGGGGATCGATCCCCAGTCGCGCGCAGCAGTGGGCCAAGGTGGTGAGGGTGCCTTCCAAAAGGGTCGGTTCCAGGTTCATAGGTTGACTCCAGATGCCCAGGCGTTGAGGGGTGGAGGGTGCAGCCGTGGCCGCGGCGGCGGGTCCGGCGCGGGTCGGGCGCCGACCGCCTCGTTGGGCTCGGCGCTCAAGCCATTGTACCAATCCCGGTATTGAGGCGCGGCATACCACGCGTGGCGTTCGCCCAGCACCGCCACGGCTTCGCCCAGGCAGGCCGGAGGAATCGTGCCGGAGAGCACCGTGCGAGTGCCTTCCAGGGTGATGCCCAGCGCCTGCCAGCGGGGATCGTGGATCAGGGCGGCGTTGCGGCTGTGGGCGCCGGGAATCGTGAGGACGACCTGTCGGTCGCGCAGGGCGAGGAGATGGTCGATGCCCCGCTTGAACCGCTCGGGGCGTCCGCCCGTGCCGCTGGCGACCAGCGTGGTGCGTTCGTCGAGGTGATCCTCGATGAAGCGGCGCAGGTGCTCGGCGGTGCGCAGCAGCACGGGTTGCGCGCGCAACAGATCGAAGTCGGTATCCGCAGGCAACAGCACGCCGCGCTCGCGCGCCCCGGCCGCCGTGGTGTAAATCACCGGCCGGCCGAGCTGGCCGCGTTCGGCCAGCTGCAACGCCGCGTAGAGGTTGCCGACCAGGAGATTCCGACGCACCGTCACGGTTCCCGCCTCGTGCTCGTCGAACGCCTGGAGCAGAACCGCCGAATCCGGTTCCGGCGGATCCAGCCGGTACCGACCGCGGTGCAGGCTGTGCAGGCTCGCCGAAACGAAGCGTTCCTCCCCCGGACAGGCGACGAGCACCTGATAGTGCCCGGCCAGATGCAAGGCCTCGCGGGGCGGCGGGCGGATGGCCACCAACAGGCCCCGCCGCGGGGGGCGCGCGTCCTCGGGATCCGCCTCATCGGCGGACCGTCGTTCTTCCGCAGCGTCCGCCGGCGGATCCGGCCGCTCGGGCGCGGTGCCGTCGGGCGCGAACCATTCGATGCCGGCGCCGATCCGGGCGTGGCGCAGGAAGTCCTCGATGGGGGTCAGCCCCTCAAGAGTCCGCTTGACGGGATTCGGGTCCGGGCTTCGCAGGGCCACCTCGACGCTCGGAAACCCCGGATAACGCCCGTGAGGGCGCCGCGCTTGGGCCAGCTTCAGGTCCTTGACGGCGAGAAAATCGCGCAGCACCGCGGCGGGTTTCCAACTCTCGGCGCCGACCGCCACCACCGCGCGCACGCGGGCGGCGCGCAACGGCCGGCGAGCCTGCTCGTATTCCACCGTGACGAAGTCGATCGGGGCATGAAAGGGACTGTCGGCATCCCGGTCGGGGGCGGGGGTGGCCTCGAAGGTGGTCCGCTGGACCTCGCGGGCTTTCCAGTCGAACTCGGCGGTGCGCAGCGGTTGGATCCCCTGACTGTGAAATTCCTCCAGGCGCGCCTGGTACAGGCCGGCCAGTTCTTCCAGAACGTGTTCCTGCTCGCTGACCGGAAACAACATGATCCGCGACAGGATGCGGTTCACATACCACTCGGGCAGGGCGTCGCGTTCCCGCGTCACCTCCGCGTCCAGGCGGGAGGCCTCGAAGGGATTTTGCGCGGCCCACCGGCGCGCGACCTGGTTGCCGAGGGGATTCAAGAGGTCGGGGATGTTGCGCGCCAGCGCGGAATTGTCCTGATTGCTGGTGGTGTTGGCCGACAGTTTCCGCAGTTTGGCGTTCTGCATGGCGATCAGGCGCACCTCCCCCGGCAATTCGCTGGAGGGGGTGACCACGGTCGGCGCCACGCATTGACCCCGGCGATTGACCCGGCCCCAGAATTGGATGCGTTCCGCGACGTTCTGCGGAATCTGTTCCTCGAACAGGCTTCGCGGCGCGGGGCTCCAACCCGGCACGTCGTCGCGCGCGTGGGCGCTCAACCCCGTCGACCCGGAGCGGGTCATCAACAGTCCTTGATAGACGTCGGTGTTGAAGCGGTAAATCAACTCGCCGCGGTGTTCCGCCGCGCGCGGCCGGACCACCATGCGCCGGCCGTCCTCGCGTTCCACCCACTCCACTTGAAAGCTTCGCCCCGACAGTTCGCCGATGCGATAACCCCGCTCGCTCAGCGCGACGCGCAACGTGTCCAAGGGCGACAGCGGCAGATCGGGAAAGCCCTCGATGTCCCGTTCGATCTGTTTCGCCAGGTCGAGTAAATCCCGACGATCCACCACCCGGCGGGTCGTGTTGCCGTAACGGTCCCGCTCCGAGTACGTCATCATGCGCGCCAACACCCGCCGCAAGGCGTGGCGATAGGTCATCGGCGGATACTCCTGGCTCGCGAATGGATAACCGCGCGCCGGCGCGCCCGCCCGGGGCGGGTCTCGGTCGTCCGCCGCAAGCGCGTCCGAGGGCGTCCGATCCTCGTCGAACTGGTTGGTGATGATCTCGCGGAGCAGCGTTTCCAGCGTGTTCTCCAGCACGAAAATGGGCTTGCGGCCGGCCTCCAGCTCCCGGGCGCCGAACTCGATGGCGTGCTCGACCTTGAGCGCCAGCAGAAACAGTCGATTGAGCTGATACAGCCGCGAGCCGAAATTCATCGACTGCAGGCCGGCGCGCTGGCCCTGGCGTTGGTCGCGTTCGTGCGGATCGAACAGCGCGTTCAGGCGCTGGTTTTCCTCGGAGAGAAACGCCTCGATGTCCCCGCCCAGCCAGGCCATTTTCTCCAGGATCGAGGCCAGT
>JAWOHQ010000164.1:0-2983 GCA_046485105.1 Candidatus Competibacteraceae bacterium
TGGTCGCGACCAGTGGCCACGACGGATGCGGACTATACGAATTGACCCTCAAACTGTCAACCGGTTCCCCTTCACTTCACTGTAAACTTCCTATAATTATCTGAAATGACCAATAAAAAACGCAGTTCCTGGCGGCAGAACGATCCGTTCGCGGCTCGAGAGCAGGAAAAATACGGCCGCACGATTCCCAGTCGCGAGTTCATTGTCCAGACCTTGGAAGAGCGGGGAATGCCGCTCACCCTGGACGAACTCCGCGCCGAATGGCGCATCGACGACGACTGGGAACTGGAGGCCCTGTCCCGTCGCCTGCGGGCCATGGAGCGGGACGGGCAACTGATCCGTAACCGGCGCGAGGGCTACGGACCCGTCACCAAGATGAACCTCGTGCCCGGTCGCGTGATCGGGCATGCCGAGGGCCATGGGTTCCTGATCCCCGACGAGGGCGGCGACAACCTGTTCCTGTCGCCCCGGCAGATGCGCAAGCTGTTGCACGGCGACCGGGCGGTGGCGCGGGTGATCGGAGTCGATTACCGGGGCCGCCGCGAGGGCGCGGTGGTCGAGGTGCTGGAGCGCAACACCCAAACCGTGGTGGGGCGGTTCCACGAGGAACGCGGCGCCTGTTTCGTGATCCCCGATAACAAGCGGATCAATCAGGACATCATGGTGCCGCCCGACAGTCGCGGCGCCGCCCAGGCCGGCCAGATCGTCATCGTCGAACTGCTCGAGCAACCCAGCGCCCAGAGCCGGCCGCTGGGTCGGGTCAAGGAAGTCTTGGGCGAGCACATGGCCCCAGGCATGGAAATCCAAATCGCCATCGCCAGCCACGGCCTGCCGGTGGAATGGCCGGACGCGGCGCTGGCGGAAGCGCGGAATTTTGGCGATTCGGTGCCAGGATCGGCCATCCAGGGCCGCTGGGATTTGCGCGCCACGCCGCTGGTGACCATCGACGGCGTCACCGCCCGCGATTTCGACGACGCGGTCTATTGCGAGAAGCGCGGCGCCAACTGGCGTCTGCTGGTGGCGATCGCCGACGTGTCCTGGTACGTGCGGCCGGGCGTGGCGCTGGACCTGGAAGCCCGCAAGCGCGGCAATTCGGTGTATTTCCCGGATCGGGCCATCCCGATGCTGCCGGAGGCCTTATCCAACGGCCTGTGTTCGCTGAATCCCCAGGTGGACCGGCTGTGCCTGGTGTGCGAAATGACCCTTAACGCCGCGGGCCGGATCGTGCGCTCGCGCTTTGCCGAGGCGGTGATGCGCTCGCACGCCCGGCTGACCTACGACACGGTGGCGGCCCTCGTCGCCGACCGCGATCCCCGCATCCGCGCCGAATACGCCGAACTGGTTCCGCATCTGGACCGACTGCACGAGTTGTATCAGGTGTTGCGGATCGGACGGGAACAGCGCGGGGCGATGGATTTCGACTCTCAGGAGACGGTCATCGAGTATGGCGCCGACCGCAAGATCGAGCGCATCCTGCCCACCGAACGCAACGACGCTCACCGGCTGATCGAGGAATGCATGATCGCCGCCAACGTGGCGGCGGCCCGTTTTCTGCAACGCCAAAAGATGCCGGGCCTGTACCGGATTCACGATGGGCCGAGCGAGGACCGGTTGAACAAGCTGCGGGCCTTTCTGGGCGAATTGGGCCTGGGCCTGGGCGGCGGCGATAAACCCTCGCCGCTGGACTACACCCGACTGCTGGAACAGGTTCGCGACCGGCCGGACGTGCATCTGATCCAGACGGTGATGCTGCGCTCGCTGGCCCAAGCGGTCTACAATCCCAACAACATCGGCCATTTCGGGCTGGCCCTGGACGCCTACGCCCATTTCACCTCGCCGATCCGCCGCTATCCCGACTTGCAGGTGCATCGCGCCATCCGCCACGCACTCAACGGCGGCAAGCCAGGGGATTTCCCCTACACCCACGTCGATCTGCTCGGGCTGGGCGAGCATTGTTCGATGACCGAGCGGCGGGCCGACGAAGCGGTGCGCGACGCCGTGGAGTGGTTGAAGTGCGAATACATGTTGGACAAGGTCGGGCAAACCTTCGAGGGCATCATCACCGGGGTCACGGGCTTTGGCCTGTTTCTGGAACTGCGCGAGGTGTTCGTGGAAGGGCTGGTGCATGTCACCTCCCTGCGCAATGATTATTATCAGTTCGATCCGGTGGGGCATCGCCTGCACGGCGAGCGTTCCGGGCAGGTCTACCGGCTGGGCGATCGGTTGATGGTGCAGGTAGCGCGGGTGGATCTGGACGAACGCAAGATTGATTTCGAACCGGTCGAGTCCGTGCAGGACCGCGGCGAGAGCGGCGCGCGCCGCAAGCGCCCGCATCGCGGACGGCGGAAAGGGTGACGCGGCCTTGGCCGAGGATCTGGTTTACGGACTGCATGCGGTGGCGGCGGCTTTGAAGTACGAGTCAAACCGGGTGCGTGCGTTGTGGGTGGAACGCCAGCGGCGCGATGCTCGGCTGCGGGACCTGTTGGAGACCGCCGCCGAGACGATCCCGGTTCATTGCGTCGAGCGCGCGGAACTGGATCGGCTGAGCGGCGGCGCCCGCCATCAGGGCATTGTCGCCCGCCTCGAAAGCCAGCGGCGCGGCCTCACTGAGGCGGATTTGCCCGACTTGTTGAACGCGGTGGTTGGACCGGCGTTGCTCTTGGTCCTGGATGGCGTCCAGGATCCGCACAATCTGGGGGCTTGTTTGCGTGGGGCCGCCGCCGCCGGCGTCCACGCGGTGATCGCGCCCGCCGACCGGGCCGTGGGGTTGAATGCCACCGTGCGCAAGGTGGCCAGCGGGGCGGCGGAGATTACGCCGTTCGTGCCGGTGACCAATCTGGCGCGCACGCTGCGGAGCTTGCGGGATCAGGGGGTCTGGATCGTCGGCGCGGCGGGGGAGGCGGAACACCGTCTTTACGACGTGGATTTCACCGTGCCGACCGCCATCGTGCTGGGCGCCGAAGAGAAGGGGCTGCGGCGGCTG
>JAWOHQ010000232.1:0-4275 GCA_046485105.1 Candidatus Competibacteraceae bacterium
ATGCGAAGAAGCCGACATCACATTCATAGGTCCCCGGAGTGATACAATAGCACTGATGGGCAACAAGATCAAAGCAAGGGAGATTGCCCGCAGTGCCGGCATTCCTGTTATACCAGGATACACAGGTTCTGCCAGGGAACTTGCTGAAACCGTAAACGGAATTGCTTACCCGGTTCTTATAAAGGCTCAGACCCGGCGCGGGTCGGCCTGGCCCGGGAGCCGGTCGATTCGAGCACGATCTGGTCATATCACAAGACCACTCGGCGTGAACTGTACGTCGCCGCCCGCGCGTCCCGGCCGGATTGCGACGAGGTCATCCTGTGGAACGAGCGCGGTGAATTGACCGAGGCCAGCACGGCGAATCTGGTGTTGGACCTGGATGGCGCATGGGTCACGCCGCCGGTGACGAGCGGGCTGCTGGCGGGCGCCTTCCGGGGCTGGCTGCTAGCCGCTGGCCAAGTTCGGGAACGGGTGCTGACCCGCACCGATTTGCCGCGCGCCCGACGCATCGCGCTCGTCAATTCGGTGCGTCGGTGGCGGGAGGCGGTCCTGATTCCGGATTCCGCGGGATGATGGGACGGACGCGACTCTCTTAGAATCTGTACAAAAACTCCCCTCTCCCTGTGGGAGAGGGGCTGGGGGTGAGGGCTTTATTTTCAATGGGTTAATCGGCCAGAGGCTGTACAAAAACGCCTCTGAGGTTCAGTTTGATGGAGGTGCATCATGGATGCGGCGGCTTTAATGGAGAAATGGCGGGAAGTGGTCGACAACCCGTACCTGCGGGATTTGCCCTTCAAGCTGGAGTTGAATGAAAACGGCAAGGTGGAGTTTGCGATGAGTCCGGCTACGAATCGGCATTCGTTGTTGCAGGGCCGCTTGCAAGAGTTTTTGTTGCGACATTTGCCCCACGGCGTTCGAATGCCGGAATGTTCGATCCTGACCCGCAACGGGGTGAAAGTTGCGGATGTGATTTGGGGGTCATCGGCGTTCTTTGCTCGGTACCGCGACGCGACGCCATACCCGCAAGCACCCGAACTCTGCGTGGAGATCGCCTCGCCCTCCAACACCGCCGATGAATTGCGGGAAAAAACTCGACTGTATCTGGCGGCCGGCGCGGTTGAAGTGTGGATCGTGCGGGTGGATGGAACCGTGGAACTGTACGGCCCGGAAGGGCGGCGGACGCAATCGGTCATGGGGATCGCGATACCGTCGTTCGAGTTCTGACTCAAACGGTTTCAGTGGATCGAGGCGGAAGGTTCATACCGCGTCATTTCCAGATAACCGCGCCCGTTGATGGTACGGTCTCCAGCCCGCCCCTCGACCGCCACCGCCCCTTCCCAGTACCGCACCGTCAGCCGCATTTCCTGATCGGCGAGTTTGGCCGTCACGGTCAAGTCGAGAGACTCGGCGGGCACGCGCAACCGCCAGCGGATAGGATAGCGGTCCCCGGTGTGGGGACTGGTCCAGTGGTCGAGCGGTTGCAGTTCCACCTCGTCCCGGCGCAGCAAGCGCGCCTGACCGTCGGCCGCGACCAGTACTCCCTTACTGAACGTATCCATACTGCCATCCGTATGCCGCAAGCGGTAGAACATCACATCCCGTCCGTCGTCCAGCTGCAGTGCGAACCAGTCCCAACCGCTTTGATCCGGTCCTAGGGCGCTGGTGCTCCATTCCCGGTCCAGCCAACTTGTGCCGCTCACGGTGAAATGTTGTGGACCGATTTGGATCGTACCCTGGGTGGGCAGACGGGTGTAGGAGTAATAATAAGAGGCATTGCCCGGCTCGGCGCTTTTCTGGCTCAGACCCCGGTCGCCCTGCAAAACGCGCGGTTTGGCGGTGTTCAGCGTCAAATCGACGGCGATCTCCCCTTCGCGGGCGCGGATTCGCAGCGGAAATAAGTCGAACTCCGGGACGGACTCGGTTCCCGCCAACTCCCAGTCCTCCAGCCAGACCCGAAACGGCGCGGCTTGCGCCCCGGCCAACCCCAGCGCCGCCCGACTGAAGCGCTCGAACGCATGATGTTGCTGGCCGGCGACATCGGTGAGCGCGAAGTGACCCATGTAGACCTGGTTGGTGCGCCAGGCCGAATCCGCCACCGGCGGCGTCGGCGCCAGGGCGATGCGGAACAGGGTCAATTGGTAGCCGAACTGGCGACCGCCAGCGTCGGTCAGGTTGCCGGTGACGTACCACCATTCATTACGGAATTCCGGGTGCGGCCCGTGATCGGCGGGGAACTGGAACGTCCGGGGTTGTTCGGCGCGCTGATAACCGGCGTGGTCGCCGCCGCCCAGCGCCGCGCCGACCGCCAGTCCCGGCGTCGGCTGAGGTACGGGGCGCGTGAGATAAACGGTTAGCATCATAGCCAGACCCGCCAGCAACAGTGCGCCGCCCCACCACCAGATCTGTCTGATTTTCATGGATTTAATCTTTTTTCATGAGTTGCATCGTCATGGGCGGTATTGTCCTTCCAAGCAGGAACCGGACTGGATTGAAAATCAAGCTGTTGTTTTTGAACTTAAAACTTAAAACTTAAAACCCAAAACTCAACAGCTATTCCGTTCTCAACGCCTCCGCCGGCCGGGCGCGGGTCATGCGCCAGATCGGATACAGACCCGCCAGCAGCGCGGCGGCCACCGCCAGGGCCACGGTTTCCAGCAGCAACACGGGATCGACCTGAAACGGCAGGCTCCAGCCGAAGGCCCGGCGCTGGATGACGAAGATCAACATCGCCGCCAGTAGCGTCCCGGTCGGCAGCGCCAACAAGCCGGCGGCGGCGCCCATGAACCCCGTCTGCAACGACACCACGCCGCCGATTTGGCCCGCCGTCATCCCGGTAGCGCGCAGCACCGCGAATTCCCGCGCCCGCTCCAGTTGCAAGGCCAGCAGGGCGCTCAGCACTCCGACCACCGCCACCAGAATCGCCAGCAACCGCAGCACGCGGGTGATGGTGAACGTGCGGTCGAAAATCGCCATGGTGAGCGCCTGAATGTCCCGGTTGGAGCGGATCAGCAACGGCTGCACCGGCCCCAACCGCTCCTGTAAGCGGTCGCGCAGGGCCGGCAAATCCTCGCCCGGCGCGGCGAATACCGCCGCCGAACCCACCGTTGCTTCCTCCCAGTAGCGCGCGTGGCCGGCGCGGTGCAACAGGATCCGCCCGTGTTCCGAGCCATAGTCCAGAAACACCCCGGCGACGGGAAAACGCCGCGGTCCCCGGTCAGTGGGCAATTCCAGCATATCGCCGGTCCGCAACCGTTGCCGGTAGGCCAGCGGTTCGGAAATCAGGATCGCTTCGCCGCTCTGGAATTGCCGCCAGGCGGATTCCGGATCGCCGCCGATCAGGTGGTAGCCGGCCTGGGCGGCGGGCGCCAGTTCGGCGGCGATCAAGGTGACTGGCCGACCCGCCAGATCGATATTCACCCCCCGGTAAGTCGAGACTGCCGCCACGCCCGAAGTGCCGCGCAGGATGGCTAGCGCCTCGGGGGTGATCGCCTCGGCCCGGCCACCGTCCTCCATGGACGGCGGGGCCAGATACAGGTCGGCATTCAGGAAATCGCTGATCCAGATCGCCACTCCGCCGCGAAAACTGTCCACCATCACGCCCACGCCGACCGTGGCGGAAAAAGCGATCATCAGCGCCGCCACCGCAATGCCGGTGCGGCTGAGATGGCGGGCGACGTCGCGGCTGGCCATCCGGGCCAGCAGGCCTAATCGCTGAGCCAAGGGTTGGTTCAGCCAGACCAGGCCGACCACGGCTGGCGGCGTCAGCAACGCGCAGCCGAGCAGCAGCAGGAATAGCCCGGCGAAACCGGAGACTAGATCGTAAGAGAAGCCCAGCACCAGCCCTCCGGCGCCTAGCAGCAGCCCTCCGGCGACGAGCAGGCGAGGCAGGGCGGCCCGCCAGCGGGTTTCCAGATGCGCGCGGCTCAGCACCGCGCCGGGCGGCGCATCAGCCGCTTCGCGCGCCGGTAGCCAGGCTGCCGCCAGCGTCGCCAGCAGCCCCAACCCCACGCCCTTGGCCAGCGACCCGGGCGTGATGAAAAATTCGCGGACGCTCAGCACGTAGTACAGATCGTTGATGGTGCGGGTGACCAGATGCACCAGCCCGGAACCGAGCCAGATGCCCAGAACCACGCCCAGCGCCGTGCCGATCACGCCGAGCAGCAACGCCTCGCCCAAGACCCCAACGAACAGTTCGCGACGGCTGACGCCCAAGGCCCGCAGCATTCCCAGCAGAGGGCGACGCTGCACCACCGAGAAAGTGATGGCGTTGTAGAT
>JAWOHQ010000277.1:0-5446 GCA_046485105.1 Candidatus Competibacteraceae bacterium
CCATCCTCAAGAACGCTCCCATCGTCATCCTCGACGAACCGACCGCCGCGCTGGATACGGAAAGCGAAATCGCGGTGCATCGCGCCATCGAGGCCCTGGTGCGGGAGCGCACCGTGATCGTCATCACCCATCGTCTGTCCACCATCGTCCGCACCGATAACCTTTTGGTCTTCGATGAAGGACACCTGATCGAATCCGGCAATCATCCGTGCCTGCTGGAACAGCGGGGCAAATATCGGGCGATGTGGGAAGCCCAGCAGCGGGTGTAGCAGTGGCGTCCGCGCGCCGCGGAAATTCCGATAGAAACCGCGCCACTGGATTCATCGTAGTCCTGACCGTAAACCTGTCACTCGATGGTAAGGAGTTGATCCCCATGAATGCGCCCGATGCCGAGAGTCGCCATGGCGAAGCCCTGCCCGACATGATGCTGTTGCATACTTTAATTCCATACCAATTTCCGGATACATCATGAAACAACGCCATTTTGCCGCCACCCCGGAGAGGCTGGCGGATGGCGTCACGGTTCCCAAAGATCGGCCGGCGGTTCACCGGCACATGTTTGACCCGGCCACGCAGTTGGTCGTTTGGTAAATCGGAGGCCATGATGACTCAAGAAATCCTGCGCGATGATCTGCCCGGCCAAGGGCTCGATCCGGAGAAAATGCCGGGACATTGGCTGCTGGCCCAAATGGGCAAGCGGGTATTGCGACCCAGTGGACTGGAACTCACGCAAAAAATGCTCGCCGACCTGAAGATTCAGGCCGACGACGCAGTGGTTGAGTTCGCCCCGGGACTGGGGGTGACCGCTCGTCTTGCCCTGGAGCGCCAACCGGCTTCCTACATCGGCATCGAACGCAACGACGTCGCGGCCCAGCAGGTTCGCCGCTATCTCAGCGCCTTGAACCGGCAGTGTCTGGTGGGTGTGGCGGAAGAGACGGGGCTGCCCGACCGTTCGGCCACGGTGGTCTACGGCGAGGCGATGTTGACGATGCAGACCCCTGATAAAAAAATCCAGATTGTCCGGGAAGCCGCGCGCTTGCTCAAACCGGGCGGGCGGTATGGCATCCATGAACTATGTCTGCAACCGGATGATTTACCGGACAGTAAAAAAGAGGCAATCAGCCGAGCCTTGTCGGAAACCATTCGGATAGGCGCACGCCCCCTGACGGTGGCCGAGTGGAAAACCCTTCTTGAAGCGGAAGGCTTCACGATCGCCAGCCAAGTCACCGCGCCCATGCATCTGCTGGAGCCCAAACGACTCATTCAAGACGAGGGCTTTGGAGGGTTCCTACGATTCGTCTGGAATGTCGTTCGAAATCCGGTGGCTCGTCGCCGGATTCTGGGCATGCGCGCCATTTTTCGCAGCCATGCCGAATCCTTGTGCGCCATGACGATGGTTGGGGTCAAACAGGAGACGGTCGCCGAGCCACCCGTCCAAAACTTGCGGTAAAACCTCAAGAGGAGTCGGATCATGATCAAGAACTTACCTTTTGCCGAGGTCGTCGATTTAGCCGCGCTGGTTGAATGCCAAACCGGGCAAGTCGTTAGTCGTACGTTGGCTCAGAACAGTAAAATGACGATGACTTTGTTCGCCTTTACCGCTGGCGAGGGGTTGAGTCCCCACACCGCTTCTGGTGATGCGTTTGTCTACGTATTGGATGGAGAAACTCTGATCACTATCGATAACCAGCAAATGACGCTGTCCGCGGGTCAGTCGGTGGTTATGCCTGCCAATGTGCTCCATGCTGTTGCGGCGCAAACGGATTTTAAAATGCTATTAGTCGTTGTTAAGCCGGAGGATGCTTGAATGGCCGCGCGGCGGCCGCACGAAAAGATCAGGGTTTTATTGAAGCTGCTGCTGATCGTAATGCTGGGTTGGACTGGTACGGCGTGCGCCGAGGAAGCCCAGCGCATCGTCTCGGTCGCGGGCTCGCTCACCGAAATCGTGTACGCGCTCCTCGGCGCGGCAGACCGTCCAGCGCTTGTTGTTGGCGTGAGATGGCTCGTTTAGCGAGGCATTTCGTCCCCGGCATCCGGCGGCATGGCCGGGCTGGCGTCGAGCCAGGCGTCGAAAGCCGCGTCGTCTCCGCGGGCGATCCGTTCGCGGAAATAGCTTTCGGTCTTGAGCGCCGAAACCTTTTCGGCGATGGCGGTCACGAAAAACTGGTTCATCGAGACCTTTTCCTCTTCCGCGACGCCGCGAGCGTATTCGAACAGGGATTCGGGAACGCGCAGTGCGTAATTGGCCATTTCAGTTCTCCTTGTCGGAAAGCAGCAGATGTTGTCGATAGAACGCGCCGGGCGTGAGCAAGTTTAGGTGGAAGCGTTTTGCCGCCTTGGCGAAATCCGCCGTATTCAGGCTGACCAGGGCATCAGCCCGGCCATTGAGGGCGGTTTCCAATACCATTTCGTCGGCGGCATCGCGCGTTTGCGGCCGCCACAGATAGTGCAGGTTTACCGGTTCGATGTGCAGGCAGAAGGCATCCAGAAAGGCATCCACCATGGCAATGGTGCGCCCACCCGCTTGCAACTGCTCGGGGCGCTTGAGCACGGCTTCGTATTCCAGCATCAAGGGTACGGAAACCAGGGCGACGAAGCGCCGCTGGCGCAGAGCCTGCAAGATGGCAAACGAAGCGCCCTCCCGACTGCGGGCTGCGGAAACCAGAATGTTGGTATCGAGAACAGCGCTTTTCATATTCCCTATGATATTAAATTGCTCGATGATCGTCAACGCAGCCCGATAGAGAATCGCGTATGAAACAGAATTTTCAGCAGGCCATGACCTGGCTGCACACCTGGATGGGCTTGGTGGGGCGTTTGGTTTGCCCATTACCATAGAAACTCATGGTAATTAATTTTAAATCAGCAAGTTGTAATTTTTTATAGTGGTGATTGCAAACCAAACGCCCCACTAGCGTAGCCTGTACCTCATCCTTGACGCGAGAAGGGGAGGATGGATACTCTTTCGAAGCAGCCCGTTGGATTTCTCATTGTTTCTTTCATTTTTATGAAGTTGGATTTCTTATCCCTTCCTTCGCTGACGAGAGGACGCTAAGACCATGGAACCGAGTGTGGCCAAGAAACTGTCCTTGCTGGATCGTTACTTGACGGTCTGGATTTTCGCCGCCATGGGCTTGGGTGTATTGGTGGGTTTTCTGTTCCAGGACGGCGTCGAGCGGTTTAACGAGGCGCTGACCGTCGGCGAGCACACCAATCTGCTGATCGCCACCGGATTGATCCTCATGATGTATCCGCCGCTGGCGAAGGTGAAGTACGAATTGATGCCGAAGGTCTTCTCCGATCTGAAGATCGTCGGCCTGTCGCTCCTGCAGAACTGGATCGTCGGCCCGATCCTGATGTTCGGGCTGGCGATCCTCTTCTTCGGCTTCATCGCCCCGGCGCTGTTCGGACCCGACGAACGTTGGGGCCTGTACATGGTCGGCCTGATCATGGTGGGCATTGCCCGCTGTATCGCCATGGTGTTGGTCTGGAACCTGCTGGCGAAGGGCAATAGCGAGTACGCGGCCGGCCTGGTCGCGCTCAACAGCATCTTCCAGATCTTGACGTTTGGGTTCTACGCCTGGATCTTCATCACGGTGCTCCCGCCGCTGTTCGGGATGGCGGGGATGGTCGTCGAAGTGAGCATCGGCGAGATTTTCGCCAGCGTGATGATTTACCTGGGCATTCCCTTTGCCGCGGGCATCCTGAGCCGGATGATCCTGGCGCCGATGAAGGGCCACGACTGGTACGACCGGGTGTTCATCCCGAGGATCTCGCCGATCACGCTGACCGCGTTGCTGTTCACGATCATGGTGATGTTCTCGATGCAGGGCGAGCGGATCATCCACCAGCCACTGGATGTCCTGTGGATCGCAATTCCGCTCAGCGCCTATTTCGTGATGATGTTTCTGGTCAGCTTTTTCATGGCTTGGAAGGTGGGCGCCGACTATTCACGGTCCGCGACGCTGGCGTTCACCGCCTCGGGCAATAATTTCGAGCTGGCGATCGCCGTGGCCATCGGCGTGTTCGGCATCGCATCGCCCATCGCCTTCGCCACCGTGGTCGGCCCGCTGGTCGAGGTGCCAGTGTTGATCGGACTGGTCCATGTGAGCTTGTATTTCCGCCGCAAGTTCTTTGGGACCGAGATTCGCGCCGAAGACGAAGCCGCCGCGCTGGCCGCCGCCGGACCGGAATCCTGCGCCGCCACGCGGCAGATGATTTCAGCCGCCGAGCGGCAATGAGTTCACGCCATCATATGCCCACCACCACGGATCGAATCCTCCTGCCCGCGCCGGCACCCGGTACCCAGCGGACGCTGTGGGTCCACCGCTACGGCGCACCCGGCGCGCGACCCAAGGCTTACGTGCAAGCCGCCCTTCACGCTGACGAAATCCCCGGCTTGCTGGTGGCGCAGCATCTGCTGCTCGGGCTGGACCGGGCGGACGCGGCAGGTCGGATGATCGGCGAAGTCGTGGTGGTTCCGGTCGCCAATCCCATCGGTCTGAGCCAGCATCTCAACGGCCGGCTGCTGGGGCGCTTCGACGCCGAAAGCACCGGCAATTTCAATCGCAGCTTTCCCGATCTGACGCCGGCAACGTTGGAACGGTTGCGCGGACGCCTGGACGCCGATCCAGCGATGAACGTAATGCGAATTCGCGAGACGTTTCGCGCCGTGCTAGCGGAGCAACGGGTGCTTCGGGAAGCGGAGGCCCTCAAGCTCGCGCTGTTGGGGTTGGCGATCGACGCAGATTTCGTGTTCGACCTGCATTGCGATGGCGAAGCGCTGCTGCACCTTTATGCCTCCCGCTGGCAGACCGTCGAGGCGCGGGACTTGGGCGCGGAGCTGGGGGCGGCGACCCTTCTGCTGGAGGAGGAACCGGGCGGCAATCCCTTCGACGAAGCCTGTGCGGGTCCGTGGTGGAAACTGCGCGCGGCGCTGGCGATGGAGGGTCCGGTGCCGCTGGCCTGTTTCGCAACCACCGTGGAATTGCGCGGGCAGGCCGATGTGAACGACGCGGACGCGGCGGCCGACGCGGCGGCGCTGCTCCGCTTTCTGCAGCGCCGGGGCGTCATCGACGGTGAACCGGGTCCTCTGCCGGAATCCCGCTGCGAGCCGACCCCGCTGGAGGGCGTGGATGTGTTGACCGCGCCGGCCGCCGGCGTGCTGGTGTACCACAAGCCTTTGGGGGCCTGGGTGAAGGCCGGCGAGGTGGTGGCGGATCTGGTGGACCCGTCGGGCGAACCGCCCGGTGCGGCGCGGACTCCCATTCACAGCGGCACAACCGGCCTGCTGTTCGCCCGCGCGACCGAGCGGCTGGCCCGACCGGGTCAAAAATTCTGTAAGGTAGCGGGACGGGAGCCGCTGAGCCACCGCCAGTCCGGGAAGCTGTTGGGGGATTGAGCAGGGCAATCGCGCTACGTGGTAGCCGGACTGGGCTGGCCGAGG
>JAWOHQ010000288.1:0-6468 GCA_046485105.1 Candidatus Competibacteraceae bacterium
TCTGGCATGGATACTTGCCCGAGCTGCTCAACGTGCCGAAATTACCAGAAAAATATCTACGCATACGCTGCGGCACTCATTCGCTTCGCATCAACTAAGTATGGGAACAGATCTTTTTACTATTAAAAGACTGCTAGGACATGAAGATATTCGGACTACAATGCTCTATCTTCATATTAATTCCAATGACAGGTCCAGGAAGATCGTGCCGTGATGGGCGCTCTCGAATTTGCCCTTGCGGTCGCTGGCCGCTCCGGTGAACGCGCCCTTGACATGGCCGAACAGTTCCGATTCCACCAGGTTTTCCGGAATGGCCCCGCAGTTGACCGATACGAACGGTCCCTGGCTGCGCCGGCCGTTGGTATGCACCACCTTGGCCAGCAGTTCCTTGCCGGTGCCGCTCTCGCCGCGGATCAGCACCGGCAGGTCGGTAGGCGCCGCCTTTTCGGCGATTTCCAGGGTTTCCAGCAGCTTGGGATTGTCGCCGAACACCCCTTCAAACACGAAATCCCGTTCCAACAACGCCGCGCGCCGTTGTCCGGTCGTGGGCGATTGCGCGGGCCGGAGCGGTTCCAGGTCCTCCGGGGCGGCGGACGACTGGGCGAAGCGCTCCCGGCGCGACAGGCTCATCACCTCCTCGCGGAGCGCGTTGCATTGTCCGAGCAACCGTTGGATCTCCTCGCGCTCCAGTCGCGTGGCCCAACGCAGCGTGGAGCGCAGGATCTCGATTTTCTCCAGCAGGTCGCCGTAACCGGGCGCGGTCGATGCGCCGAGGGTGAAAGGTCTCATCGCGGATCGCCAGAATCAGGCTTGCCAGAGGCGCGGCGGCGTCAGGCCGCCGCCGCGATCTGCTTGTGGATCAACTGGTAGTACATGCCCTGCCGGTCGAACAGGCTTTGATGGGTCCCTTCCTCGACGATGCGGCCTTGATACAAGACCAGGATCTTGTCGGCGTTCATGATGGTGCTGAGCCGATGGGCGATGACGAGAGCGGTGCGGCCTTCCAGAACGCCCGACAGGTTCCGGAGAATATTGGTCTCGGACTGGGTATCGAGGGCCGAGGTGGCTTCGTCGAGGATCAACAGTCGAGGGTCCCGGTACAACGCGCGCGCGATGCAGAGCCGCTGAATTTGACCGCCCGACAGACCGACGCCCCGTTCGCCGACGGTCTGTTCGTAACCGTTGGGCAACTTGCTGACGAAGCCGTGGGCATCGGCTAGCCGGGCCACCTCGACGATGCGGCGTCGGTCGGGATTGTCCTCGCCCAGGGCGATGTTCTCGGCGACCGTGCCGGAAAACAGCAAATTGGTCTGCATGACGTAGCCGATCTGCGCGCGGTAGTAGTCCTTGTCAATCAGATTCAGGTTATAGCCATCGATGGAAATCTTGCCGTCGTTGGGCGGATAGAACCCGACCAGCAACTTGGCTAGCGTGGTTTTGCCGGAGCCGCTGTGGCCGACGAGGGCGACGGTTTCCCCAGCCTTCAGCTCGAAACTGATGTTTTCCAGGACATAGGGGGTCTCCTTGCCGCCGTAGCGGAAATACACTTCCTCCAGGCGGATGTCGCCGCGCAGGCTGGGCAACATGATCAGCGAGGACCGGTCCTCGGGTTTTTGCTCCGGCTCCAGGTCCAGGACATCGCCGAGTCGCTCCATCGCCACCCCGGCTTCGTGTAACTCCTCCCATATCCCGATCAAGCCCATCAGCGGCGCCATGACGCTACCCATCAACATGTTGAAGGCGATCAACTGGCCGACGGTGAGTTGCTGGTCGAGGACCAGATTGGCCCCGACCCACAGCACCGCCGTCACGGT
This sequence comes from Candidatus Competibacteraceae bacterium, assembly GCA_046485105.1. Classification (GTDB taxonomy): domain Bacteria; phylum Pseudomonadota; class Gammaproteobacteria; order Competibacterales; family Competibacteraceae; genus REEE01. Next base: position 1,815 of record JAWOHQ010000288.1, read on the forward strand.
TACGGCGTGCAGCAACTGGCTGGCGAGCGCGACCAGCGCCTCGAAACCCTGGGCCTGGTATTGGACATTCAGCGCCTTGGCGTATTTGCGTTCCCACTTCAACCGGACGGCGCGCTCGATGCCCATGGCCTTGATGGTTTCCGCGCCGTTCAGAGTCTCCATCAATACCGCTTCGGCATCGGTCGACGCCTCGAAATCGCGCCGCGCGTATTGTTTGATGCGGGGCGTGATGGCCACGGTTAAAATCACCATCGGCACGATCAGGGCGAGCAACACCAGGGTCATCTGGACGCTGTACATGAACAGCACCAGAAAGTAGAAAAACACCATCAACAGATTCAGCAGCGTGCTGATCGTGGATTGGGTCAGGAATTGCCGGATGGTCTGGTTTTCCTGAAACCGGGCGAAGATGTCCCCGGTGCGGCGTTTGGCGAAGAACGACATCGGCAAGGACAGCGCGTGCCGAAAAAACTGCGACATCATTGAGAAATCGAGATTGCGCACCATGAAATTGGTCAGATAGGCGCGCATCAACGCGGTCAACTGCATGAAGACCTGCACCAGGATAAAGCCGACGATCAGCAGGTTCAGTAGTTCGTGGCTCTGGTGGACGACGACGCGGTCCAGGATGTTCTGGATGATGATGGGGGGCGCGATGCCGAGCACCTGGATCACCAGGGTGGCCAGGATCAGATAGCCGAGCACCGGTTTGTGGGGACGCAGCAGGCGCACGAACCGCAGCCAGGGGGAACGGGTGGCCTCGATTTGCGCCAGATCGGCGCTGGGGGTGAAGAGCAAACAGGTTCCCGTCCAGCCCTTCTCGAATTCGGCGACGCTCAGCTTGCGAAACCCCAGCCCCGGGTCCGCCACCCAGACGTGGCTCTTGGAGACGCCGTAGACCACGATGTAGTGATACCCCTCCCAGTGGGCGATGAACGGCAGCTCGAAGCCCAACAGGGTCTGGTAGGTGCATTGCACGCCATGGGTGGTGAATCCCAGCGACTCGCCCACTTGGGCCAGACTGTCCAGGGTGGCGCCTTCGGTAGTGACGTTGGCCATCTCCCGCAGCTTGCCCAGGGTCGTCGCGATCCCGTAGTGTTTGCAGATCATCGCCAGGCAAGCCGCGCCGCAATCCATTTCCTCGGCCTGTTGGACCAGGGGAAATCGTTTGAGCACCCGCTCGCCCAAGCCTGGCTTGGACCCCAAATCCAGGCGCAGCGGTCGGTTGCGCCGCTCGATCACTTGCTTCTGGCGTTCCAGTTCGTGCTCGGCGAACTGGATGCGGGTCCGCAGCGTTTCCTTCAGTTCGGGATTGCGTTCCAGAATGGTGCGGACGGTTTGTTGCGGGATCACCAGCAACACCGCGTCGCTGGCGGCTCGCGCGGTCGCCGGTTGCGCTTCGTCCAGCAGGCAGGTTTTCTCGCCGAACATTTCGCCCTGGCCCCAGGTCGCCAGAGGTATTTCGACGCCGTCTTCCATCCGCGTTCCGCGCACCGTCCCCCGCCGCACCACGTACAGCCGGCGGTCTTCGAGGCTGCCCTGCTCCAGAATGACATCGCCGGCCGCCACCTGTTTGATGCCGATGCTGTCGACCAACTGGACCAGTTCGTCCTTATCGACCTTGCCGCGCAACTGGAACAACTGACTGATGAAGCCGCCGGCGGCGTTGATGCTGGCCTGGCGGGCCAGCAGGCCGCCGACCACCGGATGACGGGCCAGCACCGGGGCGAGGGCGTCGCGGGGCACGAAAACCAGCTCGGTCTTGCCGGAAGCGCGCGCGGTGACTTCCATGCGGTACTTGCGCAGCGCGGCGGTTTCGGCCAGCAGTTCGCCGGCGCGGCGGATGCCGATGCTGAGGTCCTTGCCGCCTTCCGCGGCCAGCAGCCGGACCATGCCGGACTTGATGAGATACAGACCCAGTCCCGGTTCTCCGGCCGTGAAGATCGTATCGCCGAGGTCGTAGGTTCGGATTTCCGCCTGGACGGCGATCTGCCTCAGTTCGTCGCGACCGAGGGGCGCCAGCAATTCATTGCCAGCCAGGGTTTCAAGCACAGCTTCGGCGCTCACCGGATGATCTCCATGGCCGGGCGGGGTGGGAGGGGGTTAAAGCACTTCCAGACGGTGTTCCTGGGCGCGCGCCGCCAGCCATTCGCTACGGAGCATCTTGGCGACATCGCGGGTCGTGGCTTCGTCGAGCCGGGCGGGATGCTTGGCTTTGATCTGAAAAATCTCGAACACCAACTCGTCGTCGGAAGCGAAGGGACCCAGCAGCGCCCCGGCCGGGGCGTTGAAGAGCTTGGCTTCCACGTCGTTGGGTAAAGCGCCCCGGAGCACCTTGCCGATATAACCGCCCTTGAGTTTGGTGTCCAGGTCCAGGGAATGCTCGCGCGCCAGTTCCGGGAACAGGGTCGGTTCATCCTCCAACAGGGCCAGCAGTTCCTGGGCCTTGCCGGCGGCATCGACGGTGATGTGGTTGAGTTCGATGCTGTCGAATTTCGGGGAATGCAGGCGGAAGTATTCCTCGATCGATTCCTGACGAGTGATGTGCGCCAGCATTTTTTCCCGATACAGGATCTCGGTCATGTGGGTTTCGAACTCATCCAGGGTAACCCCCAGCGACTCCAGAAAGGCGAAGGTATCCTGCGCCCGGTGCAATCCCTCCACTCGTCGGAACTGATCGACCCGCTCCTGAATTTCGGCCGGAGCGACGGTGATGCCGCTCTGTTTCGCCGCCCGCACCGTCAGCTTGTCGATCAGAATCTGCTCGATCAGCGTATTGAAGCGATTGTCCAGTCTGAGGATTTTGACGAAATCAGCGGCGTGAAGGATTTCATCGTCGATACGGGCAATCTGCATGAGAGTTCTCCGTGGCTTGCGGGATGGTCGGAAATGCTGGGTCGTGGCTTCCGTTCCGCCGGACCGACGTTCAGCCGGCGGCGCGGCGCAGGGGATCCAGGGCCAGGTCGATCAAGCGCCGTTGTTGCACCATGATCTCGGCGGTGGCGATCATGCCGAAGCGGAGCGGGATGCGAGCGCCGGTTTCCGGGGACGTGAAATAGTCCCGCTCCAGACTCACCCGTCCCCGGTAGACCTGCACCCGATTCTGGGGGTTATCGCCGGCCGGAGAGACGTTCGGCGCGATAAATTCCAGGGTGCCGTCGATGAAACCGAAGCGCTGGAAGGGGAAGGCGTTGAACTTGATCTTCACCGGCATGCCTTCCCGGAGAAAGGCGCGATCCTGCTCCAGAATTTCGATATGGAGCATGGTGCGAGCGTCGGCCGGGGCGATGCCGGCCAGGGGCGCCTTGGGATCGATCTTGGCGCCGGGCTGGGTGACGCCGATCCGGGTGACGATCCCGGCCACCGGCGCTTTGATCAGCAGCAGGTTGTTTTCGTCGATGTCGTCGAAGTTGATTTGGGCGGCGGCGGCGGCCTCCGCTTGAGCCAACTTGAGGGAGACCGCGTTCTCCCGTTCGGCGGTGGCGAGTTGGGCCTTGCGCTCCTCCAACTGGGCGTAATGTTGCAACAGGCGCTCCGAGCGGGCTTTCAATTCTTCCTGGCGCTTGGCGTACTCCTCGTTCAACTTGACTTCGAATTCAGCCAACTCGTTTTTGGCGATCTCGAATTCAGCTATTTTTCCTTGATATTCCTTGAATTTTTCCTCGACCTTGGAGCGGGCGATCCCGCCGCCGCCGGGGGATTCGAACAGACGGCGATGCTTTTCATAGTCATCGCGAGCGAAGGCCAGGGCATTCTGGGCGCCGTCCAGCTTCAGCCGGGCCCGTTCGAGCTTGAGCCGCTGATCGGCGGCGAGTTGGACCATGCCCTGGGAAATCCGCAGTTCGTCGACTTCCTCGGCGCTCTCGATTTGGAACTGAATGAGTTCGATGCCTTTTTCCAACGCCTGCTTTTGCACGGGAAAGGTGCGAAAGGCGTCTTCGGCCGCTTGCAACTTGAGCTGCGCCATCAGCGCGCCCGCCGCGAGCTGCATGGCCCCCAGTGCGTTGACCCGCGCCACCACGTCGCCCGCCGCGACCGGCGCGCCCTCGGCGATGTAGAGATCGGCCAGTTGGCCTTCGATGGGCGCGAACAGCAGGCGTTCCTCGGCTTCCGGACCCAGCAGGCCCTGGGCCTTGACGATCGTGCCCACGCTGCCGAAAAACGACCAGACCAGGCCGGTCAGCAGCAGAGCGGCCAGCAGGGCGATCGTGGCGCGCATCAGACGGGAGGGTTCGGCGGCGAGAATCTCGATGCCCTCGGCGCTTTGCTCGCCGAGGGCGAGCGATTTCAGAAGGGATTTAGGGTCTTGAAAAGCGGTCATGGCGGCGTGGTCCGCAGGTCCGGCAAGAGTTGTAGTTTGTCATCCAGCAGCGTGGGCTTCATCACCAGCCGGAGATCGGCGAGGGATTGCCGCTGGCGTCGGGTTTCAGCCAGGATGTCGTCGTACAGCTTGCGGGCAGTCTCGGGATAGGTTTCGCGCAACAGATCGTAGTAGCGGGCGCCCCGGCTGGCGGCTTCATGCGCTTGCGCCAGGCGCTGGGCCTGCTGCCTGCACAATGGCGTTAAACATCTAACCACTCCTCATTGTCAGTCATTGTCCAGCATAGATATGCTGAATCTCCTTCCTGGTTAATTGCATGGGAGACATCACGGG
>JAWOHQ010000335.1:0-2797 GCA_046485105.1 Candidatus Competibacteraceae bacterium
GCCGCCCTGCGCGCCGAACTGGCTCAAGTGGAGTGCTAACCGTATGTTCGACAACGTCGCCGCCCTGTTCCTCGATCTGGACGGCACTCTGGTGGACAGCGTCCCCGACCTGACCGCCGCCATCAACCTCATGCTGCGCCAATTGGACCTGCCAACGCGCGAAGAAGCGCAAGTGCGCGACTGGGTCGGCAACGGGATGAACAATCTGATCCACCGCGCCCTGACCGGCGCCATGGACGGCCGGGCCGACCCCGATCTGTTCGCCCGCGCCAAGGCATTGTATCGGGTTGCTTATGCGGAAAACATCAGCGCCCACAGCAGCCTCTATCCCGGGGTGCGCGATGGTCTGGCCGCGCTGCGCGCCGCCGGTTGGCCCATGGCCTGCGTCACCAACAAGCCCGCCGAATTCGCTCGGCCCCTGCTGGACCGGCTGGGTATCGGCGATTTTTTCACCACCGTGATCGGCGGCGAGTGCATCCCCAATCCCAAACCGGCGCCGGACGCGCTGTGGCTGAGCGCCGAACGGCTGGGTGTGCCGATCGAGCGGGGCCTGATGGTCGGCGATTCCGTGAACGACGTAGGCGCGGCCCGCAACGCCGGCTGTCCGGTGGTCTGCGTCCCCTACGGCTATAATCACGGGCGCGACATTCGCGAGGCCGAACCGGATGCGGTGATCGCCTCTCTCGCCGAATTGCCCAACATTCTGCCCGAGTCTGCCTGATGAACGGCAAACCGGCCCTGGATCTCCGATGGCGTGGCCAGTCTGACGCAATGCTGGCTCAACCCGTCTTCCGTCATTCAAGGCCCTCTGCAATCCCATGACTCAGAACGATTTTCAACGCCTGGCCGGCGAAGGCTACAACCGCATCCCGGTCGCCCGCGAGGTGCTAGCCGATCTCGACACGCCGCTGAGCACCTATCTCAAACTGGCCGACGCCCCCTACAGCTATCTGCTGGAATCGGTGCAGGGCGGGGAGAAATGGGGTCGCTATTCGATCATCGGCCTGCCCTGCCGCAAGATCATCCGGGTGCGCGGTTCGCGCGTCACGGTCGAACACGCCGGGGAAATCGTCGAAACCCTGGACTGTCCGGACCCGCTGGTCTGGATCGAGGAATTCCAGCGCCGCTACCGGGCGCCGGCCACCGGCGAGGGTTTGCCGCGCTTCATCGGCGGACTGGTCGGTTACTTCGGCTACGATATTATCCGCTACATCGAGCCCCGGCTGGCTCGCTGCCCCAATCCCGACCCGCTGGACAACCCCGACATCCTGCTGCTGGTGTCCGAGGACGTCGTGGTGTTCGACAATCTGGCGGGACGACTGTACCTGATCACCGTGGTGGACCCGGCGGTGGAACGTGCCTACGCGCGCGCCCAGCAACGGTTGGATGACTGGGTGGAACAACTGCGCGCCGGGCGCTCGCTCTATGCGCCGCGCCGTCCCAACCCGGCTGCTGCCGCCGAGTTCGTTTCCGGTTTCACCCAGCGCGGCTTCGAGACCGCTGTCGAGCGCATCAAGGACTACATCGTGGCCGGCGACTGCATGCAGGTGGTGCTCTCACAACGGCTGTCGGCGCCGTTTCGGGCCGCGCCGCTCGATCTGTATCGAGCCTTGCGCGGCTTGAATCCCTCGCCCTACATGTATTTCCTGAACCTGGGTGATTTTCATATCGTCGGCTCCTCGCCGGAAATCCTGACGCGGCTGGAGGATGGCCTGCTCACGGTGCGCCCGATCGCCGGCACCCGCCAACGCGGCGCCACCGAGGAGCAGGATCAGGCACTGGAAGCGGAGATGCTGGCCGATCCCAAGGAGCGGGCGGAACACCTGATGTTGATCGATCTGGGCCGCAACGACGTCGGTCGGGTCTGCGAAACCGGCAGCGTGCGCCTGACCGAGAACATGGCGGTCGAGCGCTACTCCCACGTCATGCACATCGTCTCCAACGTCACCGGGCGGCTGCGCCCCGGCCTGACCGCGCTGGATGCACTGCGCGCCACTTTCCCGGCGGGCACCGTCAGCGGCGCGCCCAAGATTCGCGCCATGGAGATCATCGACGAACTGGAGCCAGTCAAACGCGGGGTCTATGCCGGCGCGGTTGGTTATCTGTCCTGGTCCGGCAACATGGACACCGCCATCGCCATCCGCACCGCCGTGCTCAAGGATGGCGTGCTGCACGTCCAAGCCGGAGCCGGCATCGTCGCCGATTCGATCCCGGAAAAGGAGTGGGAAGAAACCATGAACAAGGGCCGCGCCCTGTTCCGGGCGGCGGCGCTGGCGGAGCGCGGACTGGACGCGCCGCGAATGGTGGAAAACCATCGACAGACCCTTTCGCAACTGGATGGCATCTAACATCAACTCAATGATTCTTAAATTAAACCTTAAACCTTAAATCTTAAACCTTAAACCTTAAAACTCACGGTTCGCTTAAACAGAGAGCGGGTTTTTGAAAATGCGCCATGAGCCGTTCATAGAGATCGGCCGACCAGCCGAGCATCGCCAGCAGGCGGTGATGCAGGTCGCTCAGCGGCGACAACAAGGCGCGGAGCTGGCCGGCCATCTCAATGAAGGTCAAGCTGATACCCCGAAAGGCCCGCAAGAGCAATTCCGCCGTGGGGGTGGCGGTCGCCCGGGCGGGCTGTCCCGGATAGAGGCCGGTGACCTTGCTTTGGGTATCGGCCAAGTGCCGGCGGGCGACAAACTCCACCAGGATCAGCACCCGCAAGGCCAGGCTCAGCAACCGGATCAAGCCCGGCACCCGCGTCTCGGTTTGCAGAAACAGGGGGGTGATCGCCAAGGCC
>JAWOHQ010000346.1:0-4072 GCA_046485105.1 Candidatus Competibacteraceae bacterium
TGGACGGTGCAGGTCACCTACGCCAACCGCTCCGGCGAGCGCGCCTTCTTGCGGCCCCGATAGGCCCCGCGCTGTTTGGCGAGCGCGATACCCTCGCGCTGCCGCTCCAAAACATCCCGCCGTTCGCCGGCCCGGCTGGCGTAGGTGACGTGCACCGTCCAGCCGGCCGGTTCGGATTGATAGCGCGCCGCCACGTCGCGCACCACGCCCGCTTCGGCCAGCACCTGCAATTTGGGAATCCGCATGAATCGGTTGGTTTGTCCCGATGATTGAAAGCGCTGAAAAATTAACGCGAACCGCGACGAAGCGCAACTATAAATTTATTATCGATCAAGCGAATTGCGGTTTATTAAAGTTTTACCGCACCAATTAAAATTTCATATTAACAATAAATCATTATCATTTTTATTTTTTTGATGCGCGATTCCCGCGCCGATGAGGGATTCACCGATTTTTCCAGCAGCGCGGTTCTGGAGTGCAAGCGCTTGTGATATATGATTTTTGAGCGGTAGAGTACATCAGTTATCCACAGGAAGTGTGGATAACGATGCCCGGTGAACCCCCCAGGCGCCGCGTCAGCCCTTTGGCGTCGATGTGCGCCGCTGGGTTGGGGCCGTTAGTGGGCCTCGGCGAATCGCTCGATCCATTCGGCGCGTTGTTCGTCTCGCATCCGATACGTTTTTACCGTGTAACGCAGGATCAAGGTGTGGGATGGCCCGTGGATGATCTTGGCGATCTCGTGCTGGTCGGGCCAACCCTGACAGGGCTTCGCTTGCCACTCGTACAAAAGACGGGGGCGTCTTGATGAATCACCTTCCAGACGGTCGCTCCCGGACATGCGGTTTCGCGCAACGTCTGCAAGCGCTGAAAGACCTCGCGCACGGAAGGACCGCTTTCTTGCGGCGGGAACTGCTGGAGGGTGAGCAGTTCCTGCCAACGCTCGATGGCGTCGCCCGCGCGGACGAACTCGAGGATCGCGGCCTGCCCGGGGCGGTCGCCATAGTGACCCACCGTCCAGCCGGGTTCGAGTTCGAGGCGCACCGGATAGCCTTCGAGCGCCTGACGGATCCATTGGAAAGCGGCTCGGGGGTCTCGCGGGACGCCGGCCGCGCCTTCGGCATACCGCAGGCCCAGCCGATACTGGGCACGGGCGTCCCCGTGCTCGGCGGCTTTTTGCTCCCATCGCAAGGCCTCGGCGGGATTCCGCAGGATGCCTTCCCCCCGCGCGTAGAGCAACGCCAAATGGTATTGGGCGGAAGCGTGGCCTTGTTCCGCCGCTTGGCGATACCACGCCGCAGCCTGCCGGCTGTCCTGCTCCACCCCTTCGCCCTTTTCGTACATCACGCCCAAGGTAAATTGGGCGTTCGAAACACCTTGCTCGGCCGCCGCGCGCAACCATTTGGCCCCGGCGGCGGCATCCTCGGGCACGCCCTGACCATCCGCATACAGGAGTCCCAGATAATATTGCGCCAGTCCGTATCCTTGCCGAGCCGCTTGTTGGTGTAATTTGAACGCTTGGTCCAGATCCTGGGGGACGCCCAAGCCACGACCGTAGAGGATCCCGAGCCCGTTCTGCGCGCGGGGATTCCCGCGCTCGGCCAGAGGCGTCAAGATCGCGCGCGCCCGGGCGTAATCGCGAGCATCAAAGGCCGCCTCCGCCTCCCGCAAGGCGGTTTCTTCATCCACCTCGACGGCCGTCCCCGCCGGCGGCTCCGCCGTTTACCGACCCACGGACGGCGGTGGGTTGCGGGTTTCTTCATCCACCTCGACGGCCGTCCCCGTCGGCGGTCGGTTGCTGAGATGCGTGACGCCCCGTTCGTCGACCCACCGGTAAATTTGGGCGCCCGCTCCCGCAGCGAGCGCCAGCAAGAGCAACACGAGGGAACGTCTAAGAGTTTTTTTGTTCACGATCGAGTCCAGTCAGTCGGATCCGCCCAACGGAGCGGGGGCGAAGGGTGAGGGCGCCGCGGTCATCGGCCGGGTCGCGGCCGGAAACGACCCGTCACCCCCGCCCGGCCGTGCCGGGAACCGCGCGCCCGGTAGAGCACGTACACCACGCTCGTCAAGACCAGACCCGGCAACGTCGGGTCGATCCCGCCGGGAGCGCCGAGGAACAGGCAGCCGCCCCCGCCGCGCCGGGCGGACGCCCGCTCGCGTTCGACGGCGCCGATGTCGCAGCGGGGTTCGCCATCGCCATCGCCGTCTTGGGGTCGCCCGACCCCCCGTTGGTCGTCGCCGACCGGACACCGCGCCGGGGGAATCGCGTCGATGGCCGGACTGCCGAACTGGGGCGCATGGGTGAGGGTGCCCCCGCCGTGATCGGCCAAGGGTCCCAACCGGGGATGGGGGTCGACCCGGCTGCCGGTGGCTGGATCCAGCCCGCAACTGGAATCGCTGGCGAGGTTGTAACCCGCATCGCGCCACGCGGCGGCGGGGCCGGCGCAGTTCCCCCCCGGACCGGCGTTGGCCAACACGCTGTTGACGAGCGTCACGTCGCCGCCGGGACCGCTGCTGATCCCACTGCCCGATCCCGCGGCGACGTTCCCCACCAGCGTGCCATGGACGATCCGCAGCGTCCCGCGTTCCGCCTCGATCGCCCCGGCGAACCGCTCGGACCGATTGCCGGACAGGGTGCTGTTGGTGAGAATCGCCACACCGGCGTTGAGGAGGCCGCCCCCACTGTACCCAACCGTGTTGCCGTGCAGGGTGCTCCGGGTCACCGTCAGGGCGCCCGCGTTGAAAATCCCGCCGCCAAAGGAGCCGGCGGCATTCCCGGCCAGGGTGCCGCGGTCGATCATCAGGGTTCCCCCGGCGCTGTTCCAAATGCCGCCGCCCGAGAAATCGGCCGTGTTCCCCGTCACGCGGGTGGCGGTCAGGGACACGGTGGCCTCCTCGGCGCCGAAGATGCCGCCGCCCAGACCGGCGGTGGCGGGATCGCCGGCCGTGGAGCGCGCGTGGCCGGCGGCCACGGTGAGGTGGACGAGGCGCAAGGTCACGCCGCGCCGGACGGACAACACCCGATTCAAGTGGTTCCCGCTCAAGGTGACCTGGCGCCCGCTGGCGTCGAGCACCGTATCGGCCGCGATCGCCAGTTCCGGCACCACCAGCGTCCCGTCGCAGGCGAATTCGATGCGCCCCCCGCCGACCAGGGCGGCGGTTAAGGCGGCGGCGTCGCAGGTCGTGAGGACCTTGGGGGCGGTCGGCGGGGGGGTCGTGCCGAGGGTCAGGTTGTCCAAATTCAGAATCCGATCGCAAGGCTGCCCGATGGCGCACCCGTCCGGCAGGACGACCACCCGTCGGATGGGCTGCTCGGTAACGACCTCCAGGCGCCCGAACTGGAAACGCCCGGACCCGGTTTCGGGATGGCTGATGGCGTCGGTCGCCAACACACCGCCGGCCTCATCCAGGGCATACAACAGCACGTTCCAAGCCGAGTAGGCGTCGATCGCGACGCGGTAAACCGGGATCGTCAACGCGGCGTCCAGGGGGCCGGACGTCAGGAAGTGGTTGTGGGGATCGCTGCCCGGAAAGAGATCGCCTTGCGCCAAGGTGCCGGAGGTAAACCGGAGGCCGAGGCTGGCGCATTCATCGCTCAGGGGATAACAGATCGCGATCGGCGGCGGCCCGCACGGCGGCGTGGGCCAATCGTCCGCTGTGCCCAGTCGGCCATCCGGTCCCGGATAGCGCTCGAAATCAATGAGTATCGTGGCCTCGGCCGCCTCCGAAACCCAGCCGGGCGGCGGCTGGACGTCGGACCCGCTCGCGGGCGTCGGCGCGGCGGCGAACAGCCCGCCGACGCCCATGCTCAAGAGTAGCGCGAACGCCCCGCGTCGATCGCCGCGCGCCCGGTGACTCCGTTGACGGACCACTCTCGTTCTCCTCCTGCGGCACCGCACCCATCATATAAAAAACCCCTCATTAAGTAAGTAAAAGTCGGGCGCCGCTAAACCCCACGGCGGCCCAAAGGCCGCCGTGAGGAGAGGGAGGAGGTCGGGGATCAGCCGAGCACCACCGTCAACTGCGAGTAATGATCGGTGCGGTACTGGGTGCGCTGGTAGCGCTTGTGCAGGTT
>JAWOHQ010000347.1:0-9237 GCA_046485105.1 Candidatus Competibacteraceae bacterium
GCGAGATAAAAGGTATCGCCCTGATTCGCCGCCAGCACGAAAGCGCCGGTCAGGCGAGCGATTCGTGCTTCCGGGTCCGGATGCAGTTCCGCCAGCAGGCGTGCGGCGACGGTATGGGTCGGTGAATCGCCGCGCTCCAGCAGTGCGTCGGTCTCGAACAACACGCCTCCATAGCCGAGTAGGGTAGAGTCCCGCCGGGCGAGCTGGGATTCCCGGTTCCAGGTGGCGACGCCGTGGCCGATTTCCACGGTGTCGCCGGCTGCGGTCGCGCCGCGCGCGCGCTCCCAGCCGAGGGGGCAGCGGTGCGCCAGCAACCCCGCCATGCGCGCCAGCAAGCCATCCGCCGGCGGTCCGCAATAACCGAACAGACAGGCCATTGGGCTACGCGCTCCCGGTGGGTTTAGTCATGGTCTACGCTCGTAGCAATGATCGATGGCGCGTCTGCTGCCGATAGGAACAGGAGAGATGTTTTTGAGCGGAGGCGAAAACGAAGCCCCATGGTGCGATCAGAAAATTCACACACGCGACCACCCACCCAGCAGTTCCCGAAACGCCTCGGTCTGATTCAGCACCTCGGCGGTGCCCTCCCAGTCGTTGTCCAGTGACTCGGTGGTCTCCTTGAGGGTGAAGGGGTTGTCGTCGTGCTCGGCGATGATCGTGAAGATGCGGCTCTCGTCCCAGGTCTTGTCTTCGAGCATGTCGGTGACCCACTGGTCGACGATGAAGTCGGGAACGGTTCCGAAGATGGCGGTGATCTCCCTGATGCGGTCGTTGAGCGTCTCGAACAGCTTCTGTTCGGCGCCTTTGTTATAGCGCATGTTGTAGAAAGGGATGCGTTTCGCCAGAGTCCCGCGCTGCATGCGACCTTTGCGTTGTTCCAGGATGGTCGGGTTCCAGGGTAGATCGAGGTTGATCAGGCAGCCCAGCCGTTGCAGGTTCAGGCCCGTGCTGGCCGCATCGGTCCCGATCAGGAGTTTGAGACGCCCTGCGGTGACCTTTTCCTTGAGCAGCTCGCGATCGACGCTCTGGACCTTGCCGCCCTCGAAGAGCTTGCTTGCGCTTGAATTTGCGTAGAGCCCGATGGGTTCGTCGAGTGACTGCTGAAGGTACTCGGCAAGCGCATAGGCGGAATCGTAGAACTGGCTGAAGATCAACACGCCGCGGTCGAGCCAGGTGTGGCCCTCGAACCTGAGGTTGAGCACATCGCGCACCCGCGCGAATTTCGGGTCATCCTCCGACTCCAGATGGAAGAGGAGATGATCCCGAAGGCGCTGCAACAGCGTGCGTTCGCCGTCCGTCAACGGGTAGATCGAATCACCGTCTTCATCTGGGTCTTCATCCTCGTCGGGGTGTTTGCCTGCGAGCATCTTCTCGGTGGTCTTGAGGCCGGCCACCAAGGCGCTGCCGACCCGTCGCTGCAACAGGGTTTTGATGAACCCACCCGCCTTGACGCGCTGATGCAGGGCCTTGGCAAAATCCTCCGCCAGCTCGAAGGCTTGCTCCATACGGTGCGAACAGAGAATCGGCTGCCCGTCGCCATGCGGGACCATCTCGATCTTCACGAGCTTACCTTCGGTTTCCAGGCGGTCGCGGGAGCGTTTCACCACCCATTGGGTGAAGGGGTTGACCTCGCGGAGCGGGATGCACTCCAGATCGAACGCGCGGGCGTCGTCGATGCGATCCTGATCGGCGATGCTGGCCTGACTGTCGGTGAGGCTCAATCCGAGATCATGGCGAACCCAGTCGAAGACCTCGGCCTTGGCGTCCAGGGGTGACGGGATCGGGTCACGCCAGTATTGCCATTTGTCGTAGAGGCCATCAACCTCTTCACGACCGGCGACGATGTCGAAGACCTCCGGACCGTCGGGCTTGCGCCAAAGACTGTTCGGGCCGCCCAGAACTTGGGGATTGTTCGTCGAGAGGATATGGAGCAGATCCCACAGCTCCATCGCGTGCAGTTGCACCGGGGTTGCCGTGGCCAGCAGCATCGTCCGAGTCCGCCCCGCCAGTTGCTCGGCAAAGCGGTAGAGCAGCTTTTTCTCCGGCGGGTGATAGACCGTGGTCTGGGAGAGGTTGGCGCGCCGGATCTTGTGCGCCTCATCCCAGATCACGCATGAGAAGCGTTGCTCAAGCAGTTGCTCGACCAAGGTGCGGTTACGCTCGGAGTTGGGCGCGCTGGTCACCACCGAGGTGGAGACGATGCCGATCTTGCGCGGACAGTTGGTCAGCGTTCCCGGCAGCGCCGGATGAAACTCGTTGCGCTCGGTCACCCAGCCGCCGGCATCCCAGCGTGCCGAAGGGATGGCGAGCTTCTGCAGCAGCTCCTCTTGCCACTGAGCCAGCAGCGGCTTGGGCGCCATGATCAGGATGGGCTGATTGTCGAGCGTCCCGATCAGCTTGGCGATGGCCCCCAGTTGCAGCGTCTTGCCCAGACCGACGCCGTCGCAGAGCAGGAAGCGCGCGCCGCGCTGGGCCAGATTGCGGTACTTCAGGTGCTCCTGAAAAGCCAGATTGATGAAGTATTTCTGATGCTCCCAGAAGCCGAACAGCTCGGTCGCCGTAGGTACCTCGGCCAGCAGCGGCTCGGGGGTCGGTTTCTCCCGCCACGGACCGACATGCTCGATGACCGTGCGCTGGCTCAGGCGGCCGATCTGTTTGACGATGAACTCGGAGAGCGAAAAGCCCTTGGCCCACAGGGCCTCGAATTCCTCCTGCAACCAGGCCAGGCTGTCCGGCTCGTCATCCTCCCAAACCAGCTCATAGTTCTTGGTCCAGGCGCGGGCGCTGTCGTTGGCGCTGCCGATGAACGCCGTCTTGCCCCAATCGCCCTCGATGACACCCCCCTTGCCGTGCACGAAACCGAACTCGGCATCGGGCACGAGGCGGATCTCGAAGAGCCGCCCGTCCTGTCCGGAGGTCATCAGCAGCTCATGCAGGACCTTGAGGCGTTGCTGAGCCGGATGGCCATGCACCTCCACCAGGTGGGTGAAGTGCCCGGCATTCCAGGCCAGTCGCAGCAAGCCCTCCTCCAGCTCCTTGCGCCGGGCGCCGGTCGCCATCCGCACGGTCTTGACATCTGCGGCGGCGACCTCCGTGTTGCACAGGATGCGGACGCGCGGAATCGCTGCGAGCGACTCGCTGGCCAGCTCCAACAGGCTGCTCTGAAAGTAACCGGCGATGCGATCGTAGCGGGTTGCGCCGGACAAGCGCGGCTTCAGGAAGGTCTCGTAGAGGCTGGCGCGGCGCGAGCTGTGTCGCTGGAGCATGGCCGAAATCAGCGCTCGGATGCGGCCGCGGCAGCAGTCCGCAACTCGCGCGTAAACTCCTCGGGGTCTTTGCGCAGGGTCGCAAAGGCTTCCTTCGGCAGGTCCGGAGTCAATCGGGTCATGGTTAGCCTCCCCGCGACCCATCATCCTGTTCGACCGCGCTGGCCGCTTGCAGCGACTCAGTGGATCGAGCTGCCGCGCAAGCCGCTTCAATCGCTCGATCTGCATCAGGAAAACTCGTCGATCAGCTCGTCGTCCGTCAGATCGACCACCGGCACACCGGCGCGACCGGCGGCCAGCAGAAACTCGGCTCGCCCCATACCGCACAAGCGTCCAGCTTTACCGGAGGTGATGCGTCCCAGCTCGAAAAGCTTGAGCGCAAGCAGGAAACGCGCCTCGTTGGCAAAGTCGCCAGTCAACTCGGTCGGAGACGGAAGTCCGTCGATTGGTAGCTCAATGGTCAGGTTGTTCATCATTGGCATTGTCTTGGCGGTCATCCCTGATTCGCGTCATGCGACGGCCGAGCGCTCAGGATCAGCAGGGCGGCCTCGGGCATCGCCACGAAGGCTTCAATCTCATCTCTCGATGCACGAAGCAGGCGGAGGATCAGCGATGTTCCGCCATTCCCGACACTGAGCCAGACCACCTTGGGAGGTGCGCCATATTGAAAACTGCGTTGACGAAAATCGTTGTCTTTCGAGACGAGCACATATCCCCCTGTCTTCGCGTACTCCCAGACAGTGGAGTCCGTGGCGCCTCGCAGACCAGCCTGCTCGACCTGTTGACTCCCAGGATAAAGATCGCCCAACAACGCGGGCAGCCGGGGGCTTAGATTCTCGTCAAGCAGCAATTTCATGATGCTCAGCCATCGCCAGGCGCCGCTCGCGTTGGGCTGCAAACATCAACACGGCGCGCAGATGCTCCGCTTTGAGGCTGGGAAAATCCGCGAGGATCTCAGCCTCGCTCATGCCGCCCGCCATGTACTCCAGGATGTCGTAGACCGTAATACGCGTGCCGCGAATGCAGGGCTTGCCGCCCCGGATGTCGGGATCGATGGTAATGAGGTCAGTCCAGTCCATCATGATCGTGTTTCCTCGGAGGCGAATTCTTGGGAGAGCAGCAGCTCCATCTCCGGCCTTCAGGCCGGGGTAGTTGACCGACTCCCCGTCATCCACGATAGTGTTCGACACCAATGGCCAGTTGCTCCAGGGCGTTCTGATAGGCGTCCCAATGCGGGTTGGTCGCCGTGATCTCCTGAAGATAGGACAGGATCGCGACCAGCCGGTTGCCGCGCAGGTTTTGGAAATCGGTGCAGTCCGCCAGATGCTTCGCCGCGCGGTCCACGTCGGCGCCCGCCTGCAAGAGCTTCAAGCCGTGATAGATGTGACGGGTCAGCGAATGGCGCCGGGGCCGCTCGCTGGCCGGCACTTCATCGTAACCGCCCGCCTTGGTCTCCACAAGAAACTCGAAGCAGTCGCCATGCTCGGGGACCACACCGAAGTCATGCATCAGTGGGGCTGTCATTGTGTCACCTGTTTCAGTTCGATAGGAACAATAGTTCGGGGACGGTTCTTGAGGGGAACGGTCGGCGGGGTGGCGGTGCCGGGTCAGTTTCGAATAAGGTAAGGCTACAAACCCAAACCGAATCCGAGGATGTCCCGTATCAATGATCGATGGCGCATCTGCTTCCGATGGCAAGACGGTGACGCCTACGACGTCGAGGTGACCGACTATCACTGAGCGTGAAGCGGATGGCCAGTGCGATCAACCCCTATTGAGACCCATGAGCATCCAAAGAGAATATCTGGACGAAATCGACTTCTCCGATGTGGCGGAGATTTCCCATCTCATGCCTCCGGTAACGCCCGGCGAAATCCTGCGCGAGGAGTTCATGGCGCCCCTCGGCCTTTCGGCCAATGCTCTGGCCAAGGCGCTACATGTCCCTCCGAACCGGATTACCGCCATCCTCAACGGCGCCCGTTCCATCACGGCCGACACCGCGCTCAGGCTTGCCCGGTATTTCCACACCACTCCTCAGTCCTGGCTGAACCTTCAAAAGAATTATGAGCTGGAAGTTGCAAAGCGCACAGTCGGGCAGATGATCGAAACCGAAGTGCAACCTCGCGCGGCTTGATCGTCAAAGATACTCGGCGTTCGGCGCTTTGACTCGATTCCTAATCTCAGCGATCTGAACCCTTTCATTTCGTGGATCGCCCATCCCACCGGTTCAGCCATAATCGACCTCCACGCTCATTTCCAGGCTGCCCAGCGCGTCCTGCGCCACCAGCAGCAACGCCCCGCTGGCCACTGCCGCGCTCAACAGGCTCAGCAGTGGTTTCGGTCCCAAATAGTCCACGGGGACTCGGCCCCCAGCGCGGAGCATCCGGGGGTGATCGGCGCTGAGTACACCGGGTTTATTGGGGCGAGCCGGCAGCCAAGGGAGCCGCGCCTTTGGGTCGAGCGCGTCTTTGGTGATACCCAAATCGGCGAGCGGATGCGGGGCCAGGAGCCATTGAGGATCGGCCGCGAGTCGCGCGGCCAGAGCAAATCCCTGCGTTGAAGCATCGTGCAGCAGTTGCACCGGCGTCTGGGGATGACGGCGGAGAAACTCCCGACAGGCGGCGAGCAGGTGCGCCGGATACCCCGATTGACTGATCACCGCGGTTTTGGCGGTGAGATGGAAGCGGTTGCGCACCAGCAGGTCCACCAGTTCATCGCGCTCCACCACCAGAATCCGCTCGGGCGCATAGTACAAATCCTGGGGCTCGCGCGGCGCATCCTGCCCGGCAAATGCTTTCCCGTCCGCCAGTCCAGCGATAGGGTGCGCCTGATGATAGCGGCGAATGAGATCGCTGGCCTTGTTGAAGGGCAACACGGCCGCCTGCCGCCGGCCCAAGTGGATGACCAAGGGCAAGGCGACGACGAACAGGAGAGCGCCGATGATCCCGAATCCGTTCATGATGAGAACCCCCACGGGGATCAGCAGGGTGATGAGGCCGCAACCGATCGGACCCCAAGCGGACCGGCGCCAATGGCGACACAGAGCCAGGGCCAGTTGCGTCGCAGTGAAGGCGTACTGCCCGTTGTCGGACAGTCGCTGGATCATCTGCCGCAGGGCAAAATCGGTGATTTGATCCGCTTTTTTTCTGAAGACGAACCGGTAACCACACTGGCCGCAGCGCGTGCCGCTTCGATAATTCTGGAAATGGTTGCAGTCGGGACAGCGCATGAATTCGTTCTCCTCCGTTGTTTCACGTGAAACACTGCCTGCCTCAGGATCAATCCGCCGCGCATCGGGCTATAATGGTCGCACATCAATCATTACAGAACACCTCGGGACTCTTGCCGTCCCTTTTTGGCTTCGGAGGCGCTCGTGCGCGATGTTTCGACCTTTCAGGGGCTGATCCTGGCCCTGCAGGACTACTGGGCCCGCCAGGGCTGCGTGTTGCTCCAGCCCTACGACATGGAGGTCGGCGCGGGCACCTTTCATCCCGCGACTTTCCTGCGCGCTATCGGTCCCGAACCGTGGAGCGCCGCCTACGTGCAGCCATCCCGCCGGCCCACTGATGGCCGTTACGGCGAAAACCCCAATCGCTTGCAGCATTATTACCAGTATCAGGTGGTGATCAAACCCTCGCCGCTGGACTTGCAGGATCTCTACCTCGGTTCGCTCCAGGAACTGGGCCTCGATCCGCTGATTCACGACATCCGCTTCGTCGAGGACAACTGGGAATCGCCCACGCTCGGCGCCTGGGGGCTGGGCTGGGAGGTGTGGCTGAACGGCATGGAAATCACTCAGTTCACCTACTTCCAGCAGATCGGCGGCCTGGACTGCAAGCCGGTCACCGGGGAAATCACCTACGGTCTGGAACGCATCGCCATGTACCTGCAAGGCGTGGAAAGCGTTTTCGACCTGCTCTGGACCGACGGACCGCTGGGCCGCGTGACCTATGGCGACGTGTTCCGGCAGAACGAAGTGGAAATGTCCACCTACAACTTTGAGTATGCCGATACCCGCGCGCTGTTCGGCTGGTTCGACACCTGCGAGGCGGAAAGCCAGCGGTTGATCGACCTCGGCCTGCCGTTGCCCGCTTACGAGATGACCCTGAAAGCCTCCCATACCTTCAACCTGCTGGACGCCCGCAAGGCGATTTCGGTCACCGAGCGCCAGCGCTACATCCTGCGGGTCCGCGCTCTGGCGCGGGCGGTGGCGCAAGCCTACTACGACGCCCGCGCCGCACTGGGCTTCCCGATGGGCGCGCCGGTGGCGCCACCGGCGCAGGAGACCGCTCATGCCTGAGACCCGCGATCTGCTGATTGAAATCGGTGTCGAGGAACTGCCGCCGAAAGCCCTGTCCAGTCTGGCGCTGGCCTTCGCGCAGGGCCTCGGCGAGGGACTGGAAAAAGCCGGTTTGGCCGGCGCCGCGCTGCATCGGTTCGCCACGCCCCGCCGATTGGCGGTGCGAGTCGAGAACCTGCCCGTGCGCCAGGCCGACCGCCGGCTTGAACGGCGCGGTCCCGCATTGAGCGCCGCCTTCGATGCGGCCGGCAACCCGACCAAAGCTGCGGAAGGTTTTGCCCGCTCCTGCGGCGTCACGGTCACCGAATTGCAACGCCAGGAGACTGACAAGGGCGTCTGGCTGGTCCACGTCAGCACCGAGCCGGGCGCGGCGACCGTCGATCTCATCCCCGGTCTGGTTGAAACCGCCCTCGCCGGACTACCGATCCCCAAGCGGATGCGCTGGGGTGATCGCGACGATGAATTCGTGCGACCGGTTCACTGGCTGGTCTTGCTGTTTGGCGACGAGGTCGTTCCCGCCACACTGATGGGCGTTCCGGCGGGCCGAGAGACTCGTGGCCACCGCTTCCATCATCCCCAACCGATCCGTCTGAATACGCCAGCCGATTACGCCCGGCAACTGGCCGACCCCGGTCGGGTCATCGCCGATTTCGCCGAGCGGCGTGAAGCGATCCGCGTGCAGACCGAGGCCCTGGCCGCCGAACTGGGCGGCCAAGCGGTCATCAAATCGGAACTGCTCGACGAGGTGACGGCGCTGGTGGAATGGCCGGTGGCGCTGGCCGGCAACTTCGACCGGCGGTTCCTGCAAGTTCCGGCCGAAGCGCTGATCTGCACCATGCAGGACCACCAGCGGTATTTTCCGGTCGTGGACGGCCACGGACGGCTGTTGCCGCACTTCATCACCATCGCCAATCTGGAGAGTCGCGATCCCGTCCAGGTGCGGGCCGGCAACGAGCGGGTGATCCGTCCCCGGTTCAGCGACGCCGAATTTTTCTGGAACCAGGACCGCAAGCAGCCGCTGGCGACGCACATCGCCGGCTTGAAACAGGTCGTGTTCCAGCAGCGCCTGGGCACCCTGGCCGACCGCAGCGAGCGGGTGGCGGCCTTGGCCCGGTTCATCGCCAGTCACAGCCACGGCCATCCCGACTGGGCCGACCGGGCGGCGCGACTGGCCAAGTGCGACCTGTTGACCCAGATGGTGCAGGAGTTTCCGGAACTGCAAGGCACCATGGGCCGCTACTACGCCCTGCACGACCAAGAAGCTCCCGAGGTCGCCCAGGCTCAGGAAGAACAGTATCTGCCGCGCTTCGCCGGCGACCGCCTGCCGACCACGGCTACCGGCCACGCGTTGGCGCTGGCCGACCGGCTGGACACGCTGGTCGGGATTTTCGCCATCGGTCAGGCCCCCTCCGGCGCCAAGGACCCCTTCGCCCTGCGCCGCGCCGCATTGGGGGTGCTGCGCATTTTGATCGAAGGCGAACTGGATTTGAGCCTGCCAGCGCTCCTGGAACAGGCCGCCGCCCAGTTCGCGCCAGCCCTGCGCGCCGATGCCGTGGTCGAGACGGTCCTGAGTTTCATCCTGGATCGGCTGCGCGGCTATTATCTGGATCAGGGCGTGCGTCCGGATACGTTTGAGGCGGTGCTGGAATGCCGGCCGCCCCGACCGCTGGA
>JAWOHQ010000353.1:0-10600 GCA_046485105.1 Candidatus Competibacteraceae bacterium
GGCGGCGCTCTGGGTCTTGGGAAAAGCCATCACGTCGCGGATGGAACTGGCGCCGGCCATCAGCATCACCAGGCGGTCCAGCCCGAACGCCAGCCCCCCGTGCGGCGGGCAGCCGTACTTGAGCGCATCGAGCAGGAAGCCGAACTTGGTCCGGGCTTCCTCGGGGTCGATGCCGAGCAACTCGAACACCGTGCTCTGCATCTCCTGGCGGTGGATACGCACCGAGCCGCCGCCGAGTTCGGTGCCGTTCAACACCATGTCGTAAGCGCGCGACAGACAGCGTTCCGGATGGGCGCGCACCTCGGCGGGATCTTCGGTGCGGGGGGCGGTGAAGGGATGATGCAGGGCATTCCAGCGCTGGGCCTGCTCGTCCCATTCAAACATTGGGAAATTCACCACCCACAACGGCGCCCATGCGCCATGGACCAGGCCGAGATCGTGACCGACCCGCAGCCGCAGCGCGCCCAGCGCATCGTTGACCACCTTGGCGGTATCGGCGCCGAAGAAGATCAGGTCGCCGTTCTCGGCGCCAGTGCGGGTGAGGATCTTGGCCAGCACTTCGTCGGGCAGGAATTTGACGATCGGCGCTTGCAGGCCTTCGCGCCCGGCGTTGACGTCATTGACCTTGATATAGGCCAGCCCCTTGGCGCCGTAGCGGCCGACGAACTCGGTATAGCCATCGATCTCCCGACGGGTCAGCTTGCCGCCGCCTGGCACTCGCAGCGCCGCCACCCGACCGCGCGGGTCCTGGGCCGCCGCGGCGAACACCTTGAAATCCACGTCCGCCATCAAATCCGACAACTCGGTCAGTTCCAGCGGAATGCGCAAATCGGGCTTGTCGGAACCATAGCGCTGCATCGCCGTTTCGTAAGGCATGCGCGGGAATGGATCGGGCAGATCCACCTCCAGCACCTCTTTGAACATGGCGCGGATCATGGCTTCCAGCAGATCGGTGATCGCCTGCTCATCCATGAACGAGGTTTCGATGTCGAGCTGGGTGAACTCCGGCTGGCGGTCGGCGCGCAAATCCTCGTCGCGGAAACAGCGCACCACCTGATAGTAGCGGTCCAGTCCGGCCATCATCAGCAATTGCTTGAACAACTGCGGCGACTGCGGCAGGGCGAAGAAACTGCCGGGATGGGTTCGGCTGGGGACCAGATAATCGCGGGCGCCTTCCGGGGTGGCCTTGGTCAGCATCGGGGTTTCGATGTCGAGGAACCCCTGCTGGTCCAGGAACCGGCGCAGCGTGTTGATGACGCGGGTGCGGAGACGCAAGCGTTCCTGCATCACCGGCCGGCGCAGGTCGAGATAGCGGTAGCGCAACCGCACTTCCTCGGAGGTATCGTCGTCGTCCAACTGGAACGGCAACGGCTCGGAGCGGTTGAGGATCTCCAGCTCGCGGGCCAGCACTTCCACCGCGCCGGTGGCGAGATGGGGATTTTCGGTGCCTTCGGGGCGACGACGCACCCGCCCGACCACCCGCAGCACGAATTCATTGCGCACCCGCTCGGCGGCGGCGAAGGCGTCCGGGACGTCGGGGTCGATCACCACCTGCACCAGGCCCTCGCGGTCGCGCAGATCGATGAAGATCACTCCGCCATGATCGCGGCGGCGGTGCGCCCAACCGCAGAGGGTGACATCCTGATCGAGCAGGACTTCGGTGACTTGGCCGCAATAATGGCTGCGCATGGCGTCTGGTTTCCGTCTGGCAAACAAGGCTGTGGAGGCGGGAAAGGCGGGTTTGAGACCGCCTTTTAGAGACGGGAATAGTACGAACTCAGCTTACCCGTCGCAACCTTGCAAGCCGCCAGTGAAAATAAACGGCAAATCCAGAATGGGAACTGGCTGGCCGCCGCGCTGGAAACAGGAGATCGCCAGGGTCCGCCAACCGGCCGGCTGGTCCAGCAGCGCGCAGGCCTGCGCATCGGTAACGCGCACGCGCTCCGGGATAGCGGCCATCAGCAAAGCCCCATAGCTCGGTTCCGCGCCTGGTTGCGCTTGATGGGCAAACACGCCCGCCAGCGTCCGGTCGCGTCGCGAGGGTTGCCCGCGCAGCCAGGCGGCCAAATCCATGGCCGGCAACAGGAGGTTGTTCCAGATCAGGATCTGGCGGCAGTAGGACGGAGTCCAGGGCACATCCAACAGGGTCGGCGTTTCGATCAGATGCACCATCTCGCGCTCGCCCACGGCGGCGCGAAATTCAAAGTCCAGCGCCAGTAACCAGGCGGCGCCTTGTCGGGGAGAGGATTCAGACATCGCTATCCTCCCCAGCGGCGATCAGTCGCGCGAGGTGCTCGGCGGTGGTCGCGCAACCCAAACCGGCATTGAGGAGCGTCAGCGCCTCGATGGGCGAGTCCGGTAACCTCATGCAAGCCGGCAACGGGAACAAGGGGGGCGGTTCCGCCAGGACTTCGACCTGGTCGCAGACCAGGCCAAACTGGTCGGCCCCATTGCTCAACAACAGGCACACCCGACCTCTCTCCGACATCCGCGGCAGAATCCGCAACTCTCCGGACAGGCAATACACCGGCCACCAGGCATCCCGGTAGGCCAGGGCGCCGATGCTGTTCGGCGCCCGAACCTCCGGGTCGAGGTCCAACAACGGCTCCAGCGACGCCACTTCCGCCTGGGGCAGCAGCCACGGGCGTCCGTCGAGAACCAGTACCACCAGCGCCGTAATCGATTGACGGTTCATGGCCGCCGCAACAGCCGATGCATTTGATCCAGCAACTCATCTTCGGCGAACGGCTTGGTCAAATAGATATTGACGCCCGCGCGCTCGGCCTCGCGCCGGTGTTTGTCGGTGGACCGCGAAGTGATCATGATGACCGGCAGGTCGCGGGTCGCCGGATCGGCGCGCAGATGGGCGGTCATTTCCAGGCCGTTCATGCGCGGCATTTCCAAATCCGCCAACACGATATCCGGACGCCGGCCCTGGATAATCTCAATGGCTTCCAGACCATCGCGGGCGGTGCGCACCTCAAAGCCAGCATCCTGGACGCACTGCGCCAGCGAACGGCGGGCGCTTAGCGAATCATCCACCGCCAAGGCGAACGGACGGGGCGTCTCGGCGACGGTCGGGGCGGTCGGGGCGGTCGGCTTGGCGACCGGCGCCACTGGCCGGAATGCCGCCGGGGCGCGCAACAGTTCCGGCAGATCCAGCACCGGCGCCACACTGCCATCGCCGAGGATGGTAGCGCCTACGAAGCCGTTGAGTTTAGGGAGATATGGCCCCAGGCTCTTGACCACCAGGTCGCGGCTGTCCACGATATCCTGGACCAGAACGGCGCGGCGGTTGCCGGTCTCCTCGCGCACCAGCAGCACCGAAGGCGCGGCGCGGACGCGGGCGCGTTGATCTGGCGGCAGATTGAGCAACTCGTCCAGCGCGGTGAGTTCGTGGATGTCTTCACCGATCTGAAAGATCTCGACCTTGCCCATCTTCTGCATCTTGCCGATGCCGGAATACAGAATCTGCTCGATGCCCCGATCCGAGATGGCGTAAAGGCGATTCCGGATGCGCGCCAGTAAGGCATGCGTGGCGATCAAGGTCACCGGCAGCCGGATCTCCATCAGGCACCCCGCGCCGGCCTTGGACTCGATGCGCAGCGCGCCTTTCATCTCCAACAGCCGGCTATAAACCATGTCCATGCCGATGCCACGCCCCGAGGTCTGAGTGGTTGCGTCGCGGGTGGAAAAGCCCGGCTGCAAAATCAATCGTTCCAGCTCGGCATCTTCAGGCAGGGCATCGGCGGCGAGCAGGCCACGCGCCACCGCCGTGCGGCGAATCGCTTGCCGATCCAGCCCCGCACCGTCGTCCTGGCAGCGGATGACGATGCTGTTGCCCTCGCGCGCAAAGCCGAGTTCGATGCGTCCGCTCCGGGATTTGCCCGAGCGCTGGCGTTGGTCCGGCGGTTCGATGCCGTGATCCACGGCGTTGCGCAACAGATGCATCAGCGGATCTACCATCTCGTTCAACACATTGCTGTCGATCAAGGTGTCGGCGCCGCGCACTGACAGCTCCACCTCCTTGTCCACCAATCGGCACGTCTGGCGCACGCTGCGTTGCAAGCGGGGAACCAGAGTCTGGATCGGCACCATGCGGGTGCGCAGCACGGCTTCCTGACTCTCCCGATGCAGGCGACCCTGGTCGACCAAAAGGTTGTCCAATGTCGCCAGGTTCTCTTCGATGGTGCGATTCAGTTGGTGGGTATCGGTGGCGGCTTCCACCAAACGGTGGGTGAGAGTGTTGAGTTCGTTGTATTGCTCCAACTCCAGTGGGTCGAAATCACCGCGCTGGAGTGATTTGGACAGCGGCGACGACACATTGCGAATATCGATCAATTGTTCGAGTTCGGCGGTCAGTTGCTGGAACAGCCGGTTTTGGCCCATGACCGCTCGGGTTTGCGTCATGGTTCTACGAACCCGTTCCTGGACCTGACCGGTGAGAATGATGCTCTCGCCCACCAGTCGGAGCAGGTTGTCCACCAGATAGGCGGGGACCCGCAACGTTACTTCGGTTGTAGGGGTTGCTCGGGTTGGCTCTGGCGACGCAGGCTCGGGCGAAACTGCGGGCTCCGGCTGGGGTGTGGTTAACTTGGGCTCGGCGAGGGGCGCCGGGGCCGGCCGGGCAATCATCGACGGCGGCTCCTCGGCGGTAGGTACTCCGGTTTGGTCGATGCGGTTGGCCCAGTCCAGGACCTCCTGTAAAACATCAAGGGCCTGCGCCGGTGGAGAGCCCATGCCGAGCAGTGCTTCGCTCATGGATTCGAGACAGTCGGCCGCGTTTTGCAGCGTGTCGGCCAACGGTCGGTTGGGCAACGCGCCCTGCTTGGAGAGCGCTTGCAGGATGTCCTCGATCTGGTGGGTCAGCGCGGCGATGCCGCGTACCCCCACGGTGTTGCCGGCACCTTTTAGGGTGTGGGCGATGCGTTGCGCGACCTTTACGTCCTCAAGCTGGCCTTCACCGGCGGCCAAGCGCTGAATGGCGGCTGAGAAATCGGCGGCTTGACCCGGCAATTCCCGCAAGAGACCGTCCAGCAACTCCGGATTGACATCGGTCGGCAGTTCCAGCGACACGTCTTCGGGCCGCGCCTGCCGCAACCGCGCTTCCGCGCCTTCTTCCCCAGTCACCAACTTCGCCGCGACCAGTAATTCGGTCAACGGAGCGACCTCCACGACCGGGAGCGATTGCGGCCAGTGGGGAGCTTCCAGGTAGCGCGCCAACGTCGCGCTGGCCGAGCGATCATCGAGCGCGCTCAGATAAGCGAGCGCCGGAAGCGTCCAACCGGCCAGGAGCGTTCGTTGCTCGGCGGTCAGTGGATCGTCCCGGGCAGCCAGGAGATTGAGATTGTTCTGCAAGCCGGCGCAGACCTGCCGCAATCCCAGCAAGCCGATTGAAGCCGAGGCGTCGCCCAAACGCTCCATTTGTTCGGCATAACCCGCCAAGGCTTCGCTTCGGGCGGCTGAGGTGCTGTCGGCGGCCGAGGCCAAGGCCAGAATCCCGTCGGCGTCTTCGCCGATCTGCTCGATCTCCGCGCGCAGAATGTCCAGCAACTCTTGCTCGGCGAGTTCCAGACCGGCGGTCGGCTCGGCGATTTCGGGCGGTGGAGATTCAGTGGATTCGGTGGATTCGGTGGATTCGGAATCTGGCTCGGCGGTTTCAGTGAGGAACGCAGTGGTGCTGGGCGATGCAACTTCTGGAACTTCGGGCGGAAACTCGGTGACTCCAACGGTCGACTCGGCGGTTTCAGTTGGAAATTCAGCCCCCTCGAGCGGAAACTCGGCAGGTTCGAGAAGCGCGGGTTCGAGGGATTCAGAGGTTGATTCGGCCGCTTCGGGTAGCAACTCAGGAGGTTCAAGCGAAAACTCGGGGAGTTCGAGAAGGGTGGATTCGAGCAGTTCGATGGTCGGCTCAGGGGTTTCGGGTGGCGACTCGCTGGATTCGGAGGGGAGTTCGACGGTGGGTTCCAACGCTGCGGCCGGCGCGCCATCCGCCAGCGCCGCTGATGACGATCCCTCCTCGGGTTCGATCGCCAACGCTCCATGCGCCAGCACACCGCGCAGCGCCCCAAGTTCTGCCTCGGGCAAGGGCGCGCTCCAAACCGGGCTGCGCAGATGGTCGAGCAATGGCTCGTTGGCTTCGGGATCGGTTGGAGCGCCCAGGTAGCCGATGACTAAAATCGGCCATTCCTCCAACCGCTCCCGTTCGACGTCGCCCAGACTCCGCTGGCAACCATTCGGATCCAGCAAGTTTTCCCGGAACAACAGGCAAACATCCCGCAGCCCCAGGAACCCAGCCTGGCCGGCCGCCAAGCCAATGCGCTCCACTTGCTCGGCGTAGCGGCTGAGTCCCATCGCGATTTCGTCTCCGCCGCCCTCCGTGGGGAGCGTCTCCAGAATGCCGAGCAATTCGGCGACGTCGGCTTCCAAGGCCGCAACGTCGGCTTCCGATTCCGATACGAGCATGGCTGCTGAACCTCTCTCGCGAGCGGAGGTGAAACGGGTGGTCGTTGCCGTGGGTGGAGGTAAATCCACTACGCGGGCAGTCGGAACACGCGCACCGAATTCAGCAAGCCTTTAGCGTATTCCACCAGATTAGTGGTCTGGATGGTCTGTTCCTGCAATTGCTGGCTGGTCTGGCGCGTGCTGTCCTGAATCTGCTGGGTGCTGTCGAGCAAATCGCTGCTGATCCGCGCCTGCTCTTGAGAGCGGGAAGCGATCTGTTGCACGGCCGCCACCAACTCGGCGGTGGTTTCCTGGGTCCTCGTCATCTGGTCGCCGGCCTGTTCCGCCAACCGGCTACCTTCAACCACTTGACTGATCGCCGTGTTCATGGCGTTCACCGTATCCGCGGTCTCGATCTGAATGTTACTAACCAGAGTGGCGATTTGCGAAGTGGCCTCACGCGCATTCTCCGCCAACCGCTGCACTTCGTCGGCGACCACCGCGAAGCCGCGTCCCGCCTCACCGGCCGATGCCGCATGCATGCTGGCGTTCAGCGCGAGGATGTGCGTGCGCTCGGCGATGGTGTTGATCAGGTTCACCACGCCGCTGATTTCCTGGGAGCGTTCGCCCAGGCGCTTGATGCGTTTTTCCGTCTCGCGGATCGTGTCGCGGGTGCTGTTGATGCCGTTGACGGTGCTGGTCACGGCCTGCAACGCCGCCTGGGTGGTCTTGATCGCGGCCTCGGCGGTCGTGTTGCAACTCTGAGCCAGTTCGGCGATTTGCCGCATGGCGTTCGCCGCGGACGCCAGTTCGACGGCGGTCCGCTCCACCGCCAGGCGTTCGGTTTCGGCCACCGCGATAACTGTATCGGACTGCATTTTAACCTTGTCGGAGGCGACCGACACCTCTTCCGAAATGCGGGTCACACCCTGCAACACCTTGGCGGTCTCGTCGGTCAGCAGGTTCAACGCATCGGCCACCGGGCCGGTCATGTCCTCGGTGACCGGCACCTTGACGGTCAGGTCGCGTTGGCTCAGCTGCGACACTGCTTGCAGAAGGCCAATGATGGAATCGTTGAGTTGTTCGTTTTCCTGTTCCGCTTGCACCAGGCCCGCCAAGCGCGCATCCAGCATCTGGTCGAACGCCCGGCCCAGTTCCGACAACTCGTCGGCGCCCGTCAAACCGGTCCGGGCGGTGTAATTCCCTTCACCGACTTGCCGCACGGTGGCGGTCAACTGCTCGAGTGGGTCGGTGATGGCGCGATAAGTGGCGACGCCCAGACCGAAGGAGGCCGCGTAACCGATCAGGCCGATCACCAGGATCAGGATCAGAAACGTATTGATGTTATCCCGCGCCGCATTCAGTTCGGCGGTGGAACGTTCCTGGGTTTGGTCCTGGCCCGCCAAGAGATTCTCAAAGAAGGGATTGACGAGCGCATCGAGATCGTTACCGACAAACAGATCCAACCGGGCGCGATCGCGGCCAGCGAACAATTCCTCCAGTTCGGCGAAAGCGGTGTCGAGATTCGCCAAACTGGCCTGATATTCGTTTTGGGATTGCGTCCTGCCGGATGGGCTCAAGGAGTCGAGATACGCCTTCCAGCCCTCCTCGAAGCGGGTTTTGGCTACCTGCAGGGTGCTCTCGCCATCTTCCCAGGTGCGGGTGCCGCGCGCCACGCTGTTGGCGGTCGCCAGCAGATCGGCGCGCAAGGTTTCACCCAACCGTCCCAGACTCACCTGTTCGCTCACGGATTGATTGACCTGGCTGACGGCGCTGCCGGCGCCGCTCATGCCCAGATAGGCCAGCAGTCCAATGATCGCCAGAACCGCGAGTTGTACGACAATCGTCACGGTCAAACGCGCGTTGATTTTCCCACCCATGACAGTTTCTACCTCGGATCGTTATTGGATTTCAAACAGCCTCGAACCGGGCTGGAGAATTTCGATTTCCCGCGAATACCCTCGCGACCGCGACAATCACCCGCTGACCCGCTGAAGTGAGTAACGCTAGAACAATGGTAGATAGGTAAGCAACACAAAATCGGAACCTTGATTGTCAGAAGTATAGTCAACCTTGAAGCCGCCGAGATCGTAAGATTGGCGTCGAGCGGTCTTAAGAAAATTCTCGCGAGTCAGCGGACCCTCCACCGCGCGCGCAATCGCCAGGAACAACCGACCAACCAGATAACCCTCCAAGGCATATTCTTCCATGTCCTGACCCAGCGCCGCGCGGGCTTCGGCCACGACCGGCAACGCTGAGTCCAGCGCTGGCACGATTTGGGTGACGATGATCTTGCTGGTGATGCCGTGCGCCTTAAGCATATCCGTCAATTTGGCGCTTTGAGTGGGAGACGGAGAACTGAAGACCCAGGTTTCATCCTTATACCGGGCGTAGGCCATGAACGCCACCGCCGCGTCATAAACCGCCGTGGTCGCCACAAAACGGCAGGGATGGCCACTGGTCTCCTCCCACTTTTTCAGGGAAAGGTACCCATCCCGCGCGCTTACGGTATCGCGCTGATAGACGCCAACCGGCCCGATCTGGTTGCGAGCCGGGTTATCCCCGGGCATGTTTAAAATTTGGTCGAGCTTGGCGACGATTTCCGCAGCGCCCGGATGCTTGACCAGGACGGATTTCAACCCCCGCACGCCGCTCATTCCATAGGCGTCATTCTGCACGTAGACACAAACCTCGGTCGGCTTGATCCCGAGTTCCATTCCCATGCCAATAGCCTGCGCGACCTCTTGCGCGTAACTGGCGCGAACATTCAAAATATCTCCCGGCTCCGTGAAGCCGGCGCCGGTCGTAAACCCCAGGGCTGGAATCTTGTGTTCCGCCAACAAAGGCAATACCGCGCGGGTGGTGGGCGAGCCAAAACTGCCCAACATCAAAAAAACCCCTTGATCGATCAACTGATTGGCGGCTTCGATGGTTCTGGGAGGATTATAGAAGTCGTTGACCACCCATAATTCAATACCACGTCCTTGTACGGTCTGGCCCGCTAAAGCGGCTTCCAACCCTTTTTTGATCGCCTCGCCGTAGACCTTGAAATCCCCTTCCAAGGGCAGCGTGGCGCCGATGCGAATCGTCTTATCGGTGATTCCCGCCTCCTGCGCCCAGCACCAGGACAGGATTGAACTCAAAATTAGCGCCAGTCCCAGCGCGATTCCGTGTTTCAGCCGGCGCCAGCCTACCGCCGTTCCGGCGTCTCCGTTGCAGTCATGTTGCGTGCGCATCCGCAGTGCCTCCTCGAGTTTATCGCTTCGTCATTGTGCGAACATGTTTTCGAGATCGCGCGGTTCGATCACCGCGAAATCATCGTCACTCAACAGTGTTAACAGCACGAAATCGGAACCCTGATTGTCGTCGCTGAAATCGAGCTTTAATCCGTCCAAGTCATATTGCTGGCCGCGGGCGGCCCCGACAAAGCTCTCAGGGGTAGGTGGGTCTCCGGCCTTGTCCAGGATCGCCAGGAACATGCGGCCGACGATATAGCCTTCCAGCGAAATATAGCCCAGATTGTCGCCCAGCGCCTTCCGAGCGTTCTCGACGATGGGCAGCGGCGAATCCAGGGCCGGCACAACCTGGGTCATGATGATGTCTTCCCGGAGGTCGAACTTACGGAATTCTCCTTGCAGACTTTCGGCGCCGGTGAAGGAGACGGCGCTGATGATCCACGGTTCTTGCTTGAGCTTCCGGGCGTAGGCCATGAAATGGGCGATCGGTTCGTAAACGCCGACGGTGACCACCAGGCGGCAGCGATCGCCGACTGTTTTTTCCCATTGTTTGAGCGAGTTGTAACCATCGCGCACCAATACGGTGTTGCGCTGGTACACGCCGACCGGGCCGATGTTGTTGCGTTGTAGGCTTTCGTCGGGGATGGCAAGAACTTGTTCCAGCTTGGCGACGATTTCCGCGGCCCCCGGTTGTTTGCCGAGCGCCATGATGATTCCGGTCACGCCGGCCATGCCAAAACTGTCGTTTTGCACGAAAGCGCAGACCTGATCGGGTTTGACGCCCGCCCGCAAGGTGGCGTCGATCACCGCGGCGATTTCCTGAGCGTAGCTGGCGCGGAAATTGAGGATGTCGCCGACGCCGGGCCGCAGCAGACCGGCGCCCGTGTAGAACCCCACCGCCGGGATTTTTCGTTCGGCCA
>JAWOHQ010000356.1:0-10973 GCA_046485105.1 Candidatus Competibacteraceae bacterium
TTCGCCATGCGCAATTTCAAGGACGAGAGTTTCATCGCGCAGTACCTGTCGCCCAAGGTCATCCGCGACCTCAAGCTGTTCGCGGTGCTGGACGACGACACCCAGGAAGAACTGGAAATCACCGCCATCCACGACGAGGCGGGCTACCGGCGGTTGCGGCTGGCGCTGGCCGATCAGTACAACCTCGGCAGTCGCGAGCCGAACATTCAGGTCTGGAACGTCGCGCATCGCCAGGACCGCTCGCTGACCCTGCGCCACACCCGCTATAACCGGCGGCCGTTGCACGAAAACTTCCCCCAGGTCTTGAAACACCTGCACCGGCTGTGGGGCTTCACGGTGCGGATGGAAGCGGTGGACGAGGATGGTAAGGTGGAACTGGTCGGGGAGTGTCCGCAGTCGCGAGGGCGGTGATAATCGTTGACCCAACCTGCATCAGCCGCGCATACCGCGTCGGGTACCTGCCAGGTACCCCGTTTATCGCCTGAATGCCGATGAGTTGTCGGTCGAGTTCCAAGAGTTAGGTCGAGGGAGAGCTTTCAGGCATAATCGACCGCGCCATTCCTTGCGAATCCCGATACCTACCCCATGCTCCCCGTCATCGCCCTGGTCGGCCGGCCCAACGTCGGCAAATCCACCCTGTTTAATTCTCTCACCCGCACCCGCGACGCGTTGGTGGCGGACCTGCCCGGTCTGACCCGCGACCGCCAGTACGGCATCGGCCAGCGCGGTCCGAGTCCCTATGTCGTGGTCGATACCGGCGGCCTGACCGGAGAGAGCGAAGGACTGACCGGCCTGGTGGCCCGGCAGGCGTGGCGGGCCATCGAGGAAGCCGACGCCGTATTGCTGCTGGTCGATGGCCGGGCCGGACTGACGGCGACCGACGAGGAACTCGCCGGTCAGTTGCGTCGCTCCGGCAAACCGGTGCATCTGGTGATCAACAAGGGCGAGCACCGCGATCCCGACCTGCTCAGCGCCGATTTTCACGCCCTCGGTCTGGAGCACCTGCACGTCATCGCCGCCGTCCACAATCAGGGCGTCGAGACCTTGATGGAGGACGTGCTGGCCGCGTTGCCGGCCATGGAGGGAGAAGTCGAGGGGGCGGTGCCGGAGGAGCCGGCAGGCGTTATCAAACTGGCGGTGGTCGGGCGACCGAACGTCGGCAAATCGACCTTGGTCAACCGCCTGTTGGGCGAGGAACGGATGCTGGCCTGCGATCTGCCCGGCACCACCCGCGACAGCATCGCCGTGCCGTTCGAGCGCGACGGGCGGCGTTACCTGCTGATCGACACCGCCGGAGTGCGCCGCCGCGCCCGGGTCAGCGAGGTGGTGGAGAAATTCAGCGTCATCAAGGCGCTACAAGCGATCGAGCAAGCTCATGTAGCGGTTCTGGTGTTGGATGCTCGCCAAGGCGTCAGCGATCAGGACGCCAGTCTGCTGGGCCTGATTCTGGATCGTGGTCGGGCGTTGACGCTGGCGGTCAATAAATGGGATCACCTCGACCCTGATATTCGGGCTCAGGTGAAACGCGACCTCGACCGCCGGCTCGGCTTTATCGATTTCGCCAAAATCCATTTTATTTCCGCCCTGCACGGCACCGGCGTCGGCGAACTGCTCGGTTCGGTGCGGGAAGCCCACGCCGCGGCCACTCGCAAGCTCTCGACGCCGGAACTGACCCGGATTCTGGAGGATGCGCTGGCCGCCCATCAACCGCCGCTGGTGCATGGTCACAGCATCAAGCTGCGATATGCCCATCAGGGTGGCCAGAACCCACCGCTGGTCATCATTCACGGCAACCGGATCGACCACGTTCCGGAGAGCTACCGGCGCTACCTGAGCAACACCTATCGCAAGCGGCTGAATCTGTGGGGGACGCCAGTGCGGGTCGAATTTCGCGGCGGCGAAAACCCCTATCAGCCCGCCGCGCCGCGCGGGGGTCGGCCCAGAACGGGTGGACGGCGTAAATTCGGGAAGTGACAGGCAGTCGGGAAAAAACCGGCCGCATGAAGCGGCCGGTCGACGAAGACGGAACTCGGGTCTAGTGGGTTGATGCAGAAGTTTTGATCGGTTCGGATGCGTAGGGCGGATAAGCGTAGCGCATCCGCCATCTCAGGCAACTGGTGGATGCGGCGCAAGCGCCTTATCCACCCTACCAAACACCTCGTTTAAGGTCGGTTGAAGCACTAGCTGGAAGCGCCCGGCGGGTTGTCGGTCGGGCAGGTTTTGACGCCGAGCAGCGAGTAGCCCGGACACCAGTTCATCAGCGCGGTGGCGACGAGCACCACGCCGATCACCACGCCGAACCAGCCCCACCCGCCGATCGCGCCAAACAACGACAGCAGGATCAGCAGAGCACCGATAATCAGGCGGGCAATTTTGTCGGTCGAGCCGATATTCGGGGTCATATTCATGCGGGTCAATCTCCTACGAGTGATGGATATCTTGGTGAATGCCGGTTATTTCAGCGCGACGGGTATTCCTTACTCCCATTGGACTTTTAAGGGCCGGAAGCGTTCATCCCAGATCCCCCGTCAGTCGCGTTGACCTTCTCAAGATTTCAATCCGTCCAGATACTTGTCGGCATCCAGCGCCGCCATGCAGCCGCTACCGGCGGAGGTGACCGCCTGCCGATAGACGTGGTCGGCCACGTCGCCGGCGGCGAAGACTCCAGGAATGCTGGTGGCGGTGGCCCCGCCCTCAATGCCGCTTTGCACCACGATGTAACCATTGCGCATCTCCAACTGACCGGCAAAGATATCGGTGTTGGGCTTATGGCCGATGGCGATGAACGCGCCCTGCAATTCCAGGGTCTTGGTCGCGTCGCTCCGAACATTACGCACCCGGATGCCGGTGACGCCGCTGTCGTCGCCCACCACTTCTTCCAGCACGGAATCCAGTTCCAGGCGGACTTTGCCGCTCTCGACCTTCTCCGTCAGCTTGTCCACCAGAATCTTCTCGGCCCGGAACTGCTGGCGGCGATGCACCAGGGTAACTTCGCTGGCGATATTGGCCATGTACAGCGCTTCCTCCACCGCCGTGTTGCCGCCGCCGATCACCGCCACTTTCTGGTTGCGGTAGAAAAAGCCGTCGCAGGTGGCGCATCCGGAGACGCCCTTGCCCATGAACGCCTGCTCGGATGGCAAACCCAAATACTGGGCCGAGGCGCCGGTGGCGATGATCAGGGCGTCGCAGGTGTATTCCCCGGAGTCGCCGATCAAGCGGAACGGCCGTTCCTCGAGTTTGGCGGTATGGACTTGATCGAAAATGATCTCCGTATGAAAGCGTTCGGCGTGGCGGCGCATCCGGTCCATCAGATCCGGTCCCAGCAAGCCCTCGACATCGCCGGGCCAGTTGTCTACCTCGGTGGTGGTGGTCAGTTGCCCGCCCATTTGCAGGCCGGTGATCATGACTGGTTGGAGATTGGCGCGGGCGGCGTAAACCGCCGCGGTGTAACCGGCCGGACCGGAGCCGAGAATCAGCAAACGACTGTGTTTGGGGGTGCTCATCAGCAAATCTCCTGTATTGATCCAGTGTGCGGGCAATGCCAAAACGCGAGCGGAGTAGAAAACGGGCGCTGGCGTTTGGGCACTGATCGAGAGATCGGGAGAGCGGGCGGCGTGGGTCCCCCTCTCCCCCGATCCCGCGCTCCGCGGAGCGCGGGGTTGCGGGCGAACGGTTACAGCGCCCCAGCGTTCTCGGCCAGGTAGGACGCCACGCCTTCGGCGGTGGGTTTCATGCCTTTCTGACCCTTGCGCCAGCCAGCCGGGCAGACTTCGCCGTATTGCTCGGTGAACTGGAGGGCTTCGACCAGGCGCAGCATTTCATCCACTTCCCGACCCAAGGGCAGGTTGTTGACGATCTGAGCCTGCACCACGCCGTCCCGGTCGATCAGGAACGAACCTCGCAGGGCGACCCCGGCGGGATGCTCGATGCCGTAGGCCTGAGTGATCTCGTGCTTGATGTCGGCCACCAGCGGAAACTGCACCGGACCGATCCCGCCCTTGTCCACCGGCGTGCTGCGCCAGGCGTGGTGGGTAAACTGCGAGTCGATGGAAACCCCAACGACTTCCGCGCCCAGTTCCTTGAACTTGGACACCCGGTGGTCATGGGCGATGATTTCCGACGGGCAGACGAAGGTGAAGTCCAGCGGATAGAAGAACAGCACCACATACTTGCCGCGTAGATCGGACAGCTTGAAATCTTCCTTGATCGAACCGTCGGGCATGACGGCGGCGGCGGTGAAGTCGGGGGCCGGC
Organism: Candidatus Competibacteraceae bacterium; assembly: GCA_046485105.1. GTDB lineage: Bacteria > Pseudomonadota > Gammaproteobacteria > Competibacterales > Competibacteraceae > REEE01. The sequence goes on from JAWOHQ010000356.1 coordinate 4,254, forward strand.
TGGGTAACCAAAACGCTCATGGATGTGACTCCTGGTGATGAGGGTGGAGGGGTTGTCGAACTAACCGGTAGCTTAGGCGACCCCGATTCATTATGGAAATAGAATCGGTTAAATTTCTCGATAGCCATTGACTACCAATAATTGGGGCCCTGTAACGTTCCTGTCATTAAATTGCCTTAATAAGGAGGCTTACGACGGATCGCTTTGCAAACAGTTTGGGACGGCGCGCGTAAATTCAAGAGGACCTATGAACACCAAATGCATTTTAATTGTGGAAGACGAACAACCGATCCGGGAAATGGTGATGTTTGCCCTGGCCGGGGCCGGTTACGAGGTGCGGGAAGCCGCCGACAGCCGGCAGGCGCAGGGGATCATCGCCGAACGACTCCCCGATCTGGTGCTGCTCGATTGGATGTTACCCGGTCTCAGCGGCATCGACTTCGCCCGGCGTCTGAAGAAGGAAGAACTGACCCGCGAACTGCCCGTCATCATGCTGACGGCCCGCGCCGAGGAAGAAGACACGATCCAGGGCCTGGAAAGCGGTGCTGACGACTATATCACCAAACCTTTTTCCCCGCGCGAACTGGTGGCCCGAATCCGCGCGGTGCTGCGGCGCGGTGGACCGGCGGCGGAAAATGAAATCCTGCGCGCCAATGGTTTGTCCCTGGATTTGGCCAGCCATCGGGTCAGCGCGGATGAGACGTTGTTAGAGATGGGTCCCACCGAATATCGTTTGCTGGAATTCTTCATGTCCCATCCCGAACGAGTCTACAGTCGTAGCCAGTTACTGGATCGAGTCTGGGGCAGCAACGTCTATGTGGAGGAACGCACAGTGGACGTCCATATCCGGCGGTTGCGCAAGGCCCTGGAGCCGCATGGTTACGACGCGTTGATTCAGACGGTGCGCGGCGCCGGCTACCGGTTTTCGACCCGGGTTTAGCGTGTCGAATCCCTGGCGCACCCTGATATGGCGGCTGGCGTTGCTCTTCCTGGGCACCGCGCTGCTGGGCGGTCTGGTGGGACAGGTCTGGCTGGCCCTGGTGCTGGCCGCCTGGGGCGCTCTGGCTTGGCAGTTGTGGCAACTCTACCAGTTGGAACACTGGCTGCGCGAGGACCGGGAAAGCGTTCCCCCGCGGGTTGAAGGGGTCTGGAGCGACCTCGGCGCGCGCATCGCCCGGTTGCGCCGGCAAAGCCGCAAGCGCAAGCGCAAGTTCGGCCGGTTGCTGGAGCAGTTTCAGCAAGCGACCAGCGCGTTGCCGGACGCCGCCGTGGTGCTGGATGACGGCGACCAGATCCTGTGGTGTAATGAACCGTGTCAGGCGTTACTGGGGTTGGCGTCGCCCCGGGATGTGGGTCTGCCGGTCACCCATTTGTTACGACATCCCAGTTTTATCGAATTCCTGAATCAGCGCCACCCGGGCGACAGCCTGGAATTTCCATCGCCGGTCAACAGTGAAGTGCTGCTGAACGCCCGCGTCGTACCCTATGGGAAGAAGCAGTGGCTCTTGCTGGCCACCGACATGACCCGAATCCGGCGGCTGGAGCAGATGCGCCGGGATTTCGTCGCCAACGTCTCCCACGAACTGCGCACGCCGCTGACGGTGATCGTCGGTTATCTCGAAACCTTCCTCGACAGCGATCATCCCAGCCTGGAGATCTGGCGGCAGCCGCTGCGCGCCATGCGACAACAAGCCGGTCGCATGTTGCATATCATCGAAGACCTGCTGATGTTGACCCGGTTGGAATCGCAACGGGAACGATCGCCGCGCCGGCCGGTCGCCGTACCGGCGCTGTTGGCGAATATCATTGAGGATGCCGCCGCGCTCAGCGGCGCCCAGGGCCACCGGATCGACGTGGTCGCCGACCCCGATCTGTGGATTCTCGGTTGTGAGAAAGAACTGCGCAGCGCTTTTTCCAATCTCGTGTTCAACGCGGTTCGTTATACTCCGGCCGGCGGGCGGATCGAGATTCACTGGTTCGCCGACGCCGAGGGTCTTCATCTGTCGGTGCGGGACAACGGCGAGGGCATCGCGCCCCAGCACCTGCCCCGGTTGACCGAGCGATTTTATCGGATCGACCGCGACCGGTCGCGCGGCAGCGGCGGCACCGGCTTGGGGCTCTCTATCGTCAAGCATGTTTTGAACAATCACGGCGGTCAGTTGCGGATCGCCAGCGAACTGGGCGTGGGCAGCGTGTTTACCTGCGATTTTCCGCGCGAATCGCGCGCGGCGGCGGCTCCGCCGGCACGTAACGCCTCCGGGTTCCGCCGGAGGCCGAACGATCATTCTTAGTCGAGGATTTATCGATGAAACTGTTGCTGGTTCGCCACGCCATCGCCGAGGAGGCGGAATCCTTCATCGCCGCCGGCGGCGCCGACGCCCAGCGGCCGCTGACCGAGGTCGGGCGGAAGAAGATGCGTAAGGGCGCCAATCGGTTGCGCTCGCAACTGGGGTCGATCGATACTCTGGCGTGCAGCCCGTTGTTGCGCGCCCGCGAAACCGCCGAAATCATCGCCCGAGCCTTCGGCGATCCGCCGATCGTGGAGCGTCCCGAGCTGGACTACAGCCAGCCGCCCGAAGCGGTGGTTCGCTGGCTGGCGCAAGGCCCGCCCGAAGCCGTGGTGGTAGCGGTGGGCCACGAGCCGCAACTCAGCTTTCTGACGGGATTGTTGCTGGCGGGCATCGCGCGCCCGCTGGTGATTTTTCGCAAGGGTGGGGTGGCGCTGCTCGAATGCCCGGGCCGGGTGCGCGCCGGAGAAGGCGTATTGCACTGGGTGTTGACTCCCAATCAATTGCGCAGCCTCAAACAGGAGTGAACGCTCTGGAACCGTTTCTTGAAGGGAAATTCGCCATGTCGTCCGATATCGTCGCCGCCATCGACCTGGGTTCGAACAGCTTTCACATGATCGTCGCCCGGATCGCCAACGGGCACGTGCAGATTCTCGACCGGCTGCGGGAAATGGTGCAACTCGCCGCCGGTCTCGACGGTAAGAATCGTCTGTCCGGGGAATCGCAACAGCGGGCGCTGGAGTGTCTGGCGCGATTCGGCCAGTTTTTGCGGAATATTCCCCCCGAGCAACTGCGCATCGTCGGCACCAATACCCTGCGTCAGGCGCGCAACAGCGCCGAGTTTCTGGCCCGGGCCGAGGCGGTGCTGGGGCACACCGTCGAGATCATCAGCGGCCACGAAGAAGCGCGCTTGATTTATCTGGGCGTGGTGCAAAGCGTGGCCGACGCACCGGGCCAGCGCCTGGTGGTGGATATCGGCGGCGGCAGCACCGAGTTGATCGTCGGCGAGCAATTCCGGCCGTTGCACCTGAGCAGCCTGAAGATGGGTTGCGTCAGCATGAGCCGGGCGTTCTTCGACGACGGGCGAATCGTCGAAGCCCGGATGGGCGAGGCGGAACTGGCGGTGCAACTAAAAATGGAGCCGGTGACGGTCGAGTTTCAGGAACTGGGCTGGCAGGTGGCGACCGGTGCCTCGGGTACCATCAAGTCGATCCAGGATGTGGTGGTGCGCGAGGGCTGGTGCCGCGAGGGGATCACCCTGGAAGCGCTGCGGCAACTGCGGGCCGCCTTGCTGGAGGCCGGACAGACCACGGCCATCGCCGCGCGCTGGTCGCTGGAACCCGCCCGCGCCCGAGTGTTCGCCGGCGGATTTGTGGTGTTGCACGGGTTGTGCGAGGCGCTGCGTCTGGAGCGGATGGAGGTTTCGGAAGGCGCGCTGCGCGAGGGGGTGATCTACGACCTGTTGGGCCGGATTCGTCATGAAGACGTGCGCGATCGGACGATCGCCACCGTCCTCGACCGCTATAGTCTGGACCAGGCTCAAGCCGAGCGGGTGAGCTCGACCGCCGTGACGCTGTTGAATCAGGTGCGCGACCGCTGGCGCCTGCCGGTCGGCGGTCACAGCCGGCTTCTGGAGTGGGCGGCCCGGCTGCATGAAATCGGCTTGCTGCTCAGCCATCATCTATATCACAAGCACGGGGCCTACATCCTGCTGCACGCCGATTTGCCGGGTTTCTCGCGCAGCGATCAGGAATTGCTGGCGGCGCTGGTCCGTCGGCACCGCCGCGGGTTTCCAGGGGATGCGTTCGATCACCTGCCCAAGGATGTGGCGCCGCTGGCCCAGCGTTTGGCGGTGCTCTTACGGTTGGCGGTGGTGTTGCATCGCGGCCGCAGCCGCCAATCCCTGCCGCCGCTGGACCTGCACGTCGGCCAACGGCGGGTGCTGTTGAAGTTCCCCCCTGGGTGGCTGAAGGTCCATCCGTTGACTCGGGCCGATTTGGAGACGGAGGCGCAGTATTTGCGCAAGGCCGGATTCCGACTCAAGTTTGGTTGATCGCCAGAGGTTCAGCGCCCGCGAAACACGGCTTGCGGCCGAGGCGCGATGCCGGCTGGGGCCGGTTGGAAGGGCGGGTTGGGTTTGGCCAGAGGGCCGGGACGCGACGGCGGCGCGGGCGGCGCGGGGTGGCGGCAGGCCGGCCAAGGCTGACAGGGTGGTCCGGCCTTGGAAGGGTATGGATGGGGGGGACGGGGTCGATGAGGAGGGTAGGATGGATAGGGCGCATAAGGAGGCAGGTAGGGCGGCGGAGAGCCGATGAAGATGCGCTCGCGCGTTTCTTCCCTTTGCTGCTCCAGTTGCTGGCGCAGGAGTTCGTTTTGCAGTTCCTGGTTGCGCCGTTCCAGTTCGCGGAGCGCCTGTTCCCGACGGGCCTGTTCCGCCGCCTGGCGTTCGCTGGCCAGTTGTTCGGCCAAGGCGTTGATCCGCATGATTTCGGTGTTTGGGTCGGAATCGGTCGTGGCCGTGGGCGGCGGTGGGGCGATGTCGAGCGTTCGCGCCTGCTCGACCGTTTCCGGTTTCCGCTGGCTGTAATGCACTTGTCCGTTGGCATCGGTCCAGGTGTAGACGGTTTGGGTGGTCGCCAGAGCCGGCGCTATCAGCAGCAGTGCCGCGATGCAGACCCGCAGTGGTGGACCAGCGTGCTTTAGGGGGACTTCGGCGGTTGTCATGCGAGCCTCTCATAACGGGCCTGGAGAATACCCGACAGCGCCGGGTCCACTTGAACCACTTCATTAGGCAGCATTTTGGTCTGGCGGTTTCGGCGTTGCGGCAGCACGAGCCTCAGCCGCGCGCGAGGTCTTGAGTTCCTGCTTTCTTTGCTCTTCGATTTCATTCCAAGTTCATTTTACGAGGAGGATTGCAAAATGACTTCGGCGATTTCCCTGCAACGGGGGGCGAATGTGGCGCTGCGCGGCGAGCGGGGCGCGGTCGCTCGAATTCAGGTGGCGCTAAGCTGGCAGCCGCGCGGCGACCTGGAGATCGACGCCAGCGCGTTTCTCCTGACTGCCAGTGGTAAGGTCCGCGACGATCGCGACATGGTGTTCTATAACAACGCCCGCTCCCAGGAAGGGGCGGTGCACTTGTTGGAGGGCGCGGCGGCGGGCGGTGACGGGGCGCGGGTGTTTCAACTCGATCTGGCCAACCTGCCGGCGACGGTCGAACGGGTAACGTTCGCCGCGACCCTGGATGAAACAACCCGACGGGGTCGGACCTTCGGGCATCTGTCCGCCTTCCAGGTTCAGGTGCGCGACGCCGACGCGGGCACTGAAATCGCCCGCTTCGACCTGCCGCTGGCAGGGGCGCGCGAGGTGGCGTTGATTCTGGCCGAGGTTTATCGAAGGAGCGCCGAGTGGAAGTTCCGCGCCGTGGGTCAGGGGTTCAACGGCGGGCTGGCGCCGCTGGCGATCCAGTACGGGATCGATGTCGCCGAAGAGCCGACCGCCGCGCCGCCACCCCGAACCGCACCGCCTCCGGCACCGACTCCGCCGCTCCAGCCCGTGGCTGCACCGCCGTCGCCAGCGCCGAGCGCGCAACGCCTCAATCTGGAAAAACGGCTGATGGATTTGGCGAAAAAGGATGCCACTCTGGTCAATCTGGCCAAGAAGGCGGCGATTTCGCTGGAAAAGAAGGGCTTGCTCGACCATCGCGCCAAGGTGGCGCTGTGCCTGGACATCTCGGGCTCGATGTCCGGCTTCTACCGCAGTGGGGCCATCGCGACCCTGGTCCAGCGCATTCTGGCGCTGGGGCTGCGGTTCGACGACGACGGGGAAATCGACGTCTTTCTGTTCGGCGCGGACGCGCATGACTATGGGAGCGTCGGCGTGGAGGATTACCGCGACTTCGTGCCGGCCATGCAGCGCCGCTACCCACTCGAAGGTGGCACGAATTACGGCAAGGTGATGGCGCTGATCCGCCGGCATTACCGGCGCGACCTGCAAGCCGGGCAACAGCCGGTGTATGTGATGTTCGTCACCGACGGCGAAACCCAGGATCGGACCGAGAGCGAGCGGCAGATCCGGGATGCTTCACACGAAGCGATCTTCTGGCAATTCATGGCGCTGGGAAAGAGCAAGGCGCAAGCCAAGGGCTTTTTCCGGCGCTTGTTGGCGTCCGATTTCGGGTTTCTAACCTATCTGGACGAGATGCCGGGGCGGTTGATCGACAACGCGAACTTCTTTCAGGTCGCAGATCCGAACGAGCCCTCCGACGAGGAACTGTACGACCTGCTGATGGGCGAGTATCCGCAATGGCTCGCGGCCGCCCGGCAGCAGGGTTTGTTGCGGTGAGCTGACTTCCGGCTTGGCGACCTCCCGTCCTCCTTCGCGAATCTCCCCACTCATGGCTCAGTCCTCCGCATCCGTGCAACCCCTTATTCCC
>JAWOHQ010000357.1:0-9442 GCA_046485105.1 Candidatus Competibacteraceae bacterium
CCGGATTTAGCGTGTTAAATCCCTGGCGCACCCTGATCTGGCGGCTGGCGCTGCTCTTTCTCGGCGCTGCGGTGGTGGGCGGTCTGGTGGGGCACGTCTGGCTGGCGCTGCTGCTGGCCGCCTGGGGCGCTCTGGCCTGGCAACTCTGGCAGCTCTACCAGTTGGAGCGCTGGCTACGCGAGGATCGGGAGAACGCTCCGCCACGGTTTGAAGGAGTCTGGAGCGACCTCGGCGTCCGCATCGCCCGGCTGCGCCGCCAGAGCCGCAAGCGCAAGCGCAAGCTCGGCCGATTGCTGGAACAGTTTCAGCAGGCGACCGGCGCGTTACCGGACGCCGCCGTGGTGCTGGATGACGGCGACCGGGTCCTGTGGTGTAATGAGCCGTGCCAAGCGTTATTGGGGTTATCGCCCCAGGATACCGGTCTGCCCATCACCCATCTGCTGCGACATCCAGGCTTTGTCGCCTTTCTGCATCTTCGGCATCCGGGCGACAGTCTGGAATTTCCCTCGCCGGTCGACGCGGAGGTGGCGCTCAACGCCCGCGTCGTGCCCTACGGTAAGAAGCAATGGCTCCTGCTGGCGACCGATATCAGCCGGGTCCGGCGACTGGAACAGATGCGGCGGGATTTTGTCGCCAACGTCTCGCACGAACTGCGCACGCCGCTGACGGTGATCGTCGGCTATCTGGAGACCCTGCTCGACAGCGACCATCCCAGCCTCGATGGCTGGAGGCAGCCGCTGCGCGCCATGCGGCAACAAGCCGGCCGGATGTTGCATATCATCGAAGACCTGCTGATGCTGGCCCGTTTGGAATCGCAGCGGGAACGGTCGCTGCGGCGGCCAGTCGCGGTGCCGGCGTTGTTGGCGGATATCGCCGACGATGCCGCCGCGCTCAGCGGCGAGCAGGGACACCAGTTGGATGTGGTCGCTGAACCCGATCTGTGGATTCTCGGCTGTGAGAAAGAGCTACGCAGCGCTTTTTCCAATTTGGTGTTCAACGCGGTTCGTTATACTCCGGCCGGCGGACGGATCGAGATTCACTGGTTCGTCGACGACCAAGGCATTCATCTGGCGGTGCGAGACAACGGCGAAGGCATCGCGCCCCAGCACCTTCCGCGGTTGACCGAACGGTTCTATCGAATCAACCGCGACCGGTCGCGCGGCAGCGGCGGCACCGGACTGGGGCTATCCATCGTCAAGCATGTGTTGAACAATCACGGCGGTCAGTTACGGATCGTCAGCGAACTGGGCGTGGGCAGCGAATTCACCTGCGATTTTCCGCCCGAGTCGCGAGCGGCGGCGGCTTCACCGGCGCGTAACGTCTCCACTGTCCACCGGGAACCGGGCGGTCATTCTTAAAACTTCCTTCTCTCCTTGCGGGAGAGGGGGTCGGGGGTGAGGGGTTCAGCGCCTCGCTCGCCGGAGGCTGTCCGAAAAATGCTTCTTAGCCGAGGATTCATCCATGAAACTGTTGCTGGTTCGCCATGCCATCGCCGAGGAGGCGGAATCCTTCATCGCCGCTGGCGGCGCCGATGCCCAGCGGCCGCTGACCGAGGTCGGGCGAAAAAAGATGCGCAAGGGCGCCAATCGATTGCGCTCGCAACTGGGATCAATCGATATTTTGGCCTGCAGTCCGTTGGTGCGCGCCCGCGAAACCGCCGAAATCATCGCCCGGGCTTTCGGCGATCCACCGATCGTGGAGCGTGCCGAGTTGGATTACAGCCAGCCGCCCGAAGCGGTGGTCCACTGGTTGGCGGGGGAGCCGGCCGAGGCCATGGTGGCGGCGGTGGGTCACGAGCCGCAACTCAGCTTGCTGGCGGGGTTGCTGCTGGCTGGCGTTCCGCGCCCGCTGGTGGTTTTTCGCAAGGGAGGAGTAGCGCTGCTCGAATGCCCAGGTCGCGCGCGGGTCGGCGAAGGCGTGTTGCACTGGGCGCTGACTCCCAGTCAATTGCGCAGCCTCAAACAGGAGTGAACGATCTGGAACCGTTACTTGAAGGGCAATTCGCCATGTCGTCCGACATCGTCGCCGCGATCGACCTGGGTTCGAACAGTTTTCACATGATTGTCGCCCGGATCGCCAACGGGCACGTGCAGATTCTGGATCGGCTGCGGGAGATGGTGCAGCTCGCCGCCGGCCTGGACGGCAAGAACCGCTTGTCCGGAGAGTCACAACAACGGGCGCTGGAGTGTCTGGCGCGGTTCGGCCAATTTCTGCGCCAAATTCCTCCCGAGCAACTGCGCATCGTCGGCACCAATACGCTACGGCAGGCACGCAACAGCACTGAGTTTCTGGTCCGAGCCGAGGCGGTCCTGGGTCACACCGTCGAGATCATCAGCGGCTACGAAGAGGCGCGGCTGATTTATTTGGGCGTGGTGCAAAGCGTGGCCGACACGCCGGGTCAGCGCTTGGTGGTGGATATCGGTGGCGGCAGCACCGAGTTGATCGTCGGCGAAAAATTCCATCCGTTGCACCTGAGCAGTCTGAAGATGGGTTGCGTCAGCATGAGCCGGGCGTTCTTCGACGACGGACGGATCGTTGAATCCCGGATGAGCGAGGCTGATTTGGCGGTGCAACTGAAGCTGGAGCCGGTGACGGTGGAGTTTCGGGAACTGGGCTGGCAGGTGGCGACTGGCGCCTCGGGCACCATCAAGGCGATCCAGGATGTGGTGGCGCGCGAGGGGTGGTGCCGCGAGGGGATCACCCTGGAAGCGTTGCGGCAATTGCGGGTCGCCTTGTTGGAGACTGGAGAGACGGCGGCCATCGCCGCGCGCTGGTCGCTGGAGCCCGCCCGCGCTCGGGTGTTCGCCGGGGGATTTGTGGTGTTGCACGGGTTGTGCGAGGCGCTGCGTTTGGAGCGAATGGAGGTCTCGGAGGGCGCCTTGCGCGAGGGGGTGATCTACGATCTGCTGGGTCGGATCCGCCATGAGGACGTTCGCGACCGAACCATCGCCACCGTGCTCGACCGCTACGACCTGGACCAGGCGCAAGCCGAGCGGGTCAGCACGACCGCCCTGACGTTGTTGACTCAGGTGCGCGACCGCTGGCGGTTGCCGGTCGGCGGCCACAGCCGCATTCTGGAATGGGCGGCCCGGTTGCACGAAATCGGCTTGCTGCTCAGCCATCATCTGTATCACAAGCACGGGGCCTACATCCTGCTGCACGCCGATTTGCCGGGTTTCTCGCGCGGCGATCAGGAACTGCTGGCGGCGCTGGTCCACCGACATCGCCGGGGATTTCCGGCCGATGGGTTCGAGCATCTGCCCAAGGACGTGGCGCCTGTGGCCCAGCGGCTGGGGGTGTTGTTGCGGTTGGCGGTGGTGCTGCATCGCGGCCGCAGCCGCCAACCCCTGCCGCCGTTGGAACTGCACGTCGGCCAGCGGCGGGTGCTGTTGAAGTTCCCGGAGGGTTGGCTGAAGGCCCATCCGTTGACCCGAGCCGATTTGGAGGCGGAGGCGCAGTACCTGCGCAAGGCCGGGTTCCGACTGAAGTTCGGCTGATTTCCAGAGGTTCAGCGCCCGCGAAACACCGCTTGCGGCCGTGGCGCAAGGCCGGCCGGGGCAGGTTGGAAGGGCGGATTCGGCTTGGCCAACGGGCCGGGGCGCGGCGGTGGCGCAGGCGGCGCGGGATGACGGCAGGCCGGCCACGGCTGACAGGGTGGCCCGGAATGGGGAGGCAGCGGATGGGGCGGATAGGGTCGATGAGGGGGATGGGGCCGATAGGGCGGGTAGGACGGATAGAGAGGCAGGTAGGGCGGATGGCCGATGATGATGCGTTCGCGAGTTTCTTCCCTCTGCTGCTCCAGTTGTCGGCGCAGGAGTTCGTTTTGCAGTTCCTGGTTGCGCCGCTCCAGGTCGCGGGCCGCCTGCTCCCGGCGGGCCTGTTCCGCCACTTGGCGCTCGCTAGCCAGTTGTTCGGCAAGCGCGTTGAGGCGCGCGATCTCGGCGTCCGGGGTGGGGCGGGTTGCGGCGGGCGGCGGTGGGGCAAGGTCGAGCGTTTGTACGGGGCCTAGGCTCTCGGGTTTGTTTGCGCTGTAATGGACCTGTCCGCTGGCATCGGTCCATTTGTAGATTTGCTGGGCGGTTGTCGGAACCGGCGCTGCCAGTAGCAGGGCCGCCACGCAGACCAGCAGCGATGGATAATCGGGCTTTGCGAGGAAATTGACTGTTTTCATGCAAGCCTCTCATAACCCTGCCAGCAACGAGAACGCCCGACAGCGCGGGATCCACTTGAATACTTCGATTAGGCAGCATTTTGATCTTTCGGTTTCGGCTTTGCGGTAGCACGAGATATGATTCTTCTGCATACGACGGCGAATTCGTGGTGCTGGCCATGCCCTTGGTTGGGCGGGAACCATCGTGGCGATGGACGCAAAGCTGCCGAGGACCTTGCCGAGGCGCGCGGTTTCATTGGCTGCGGGCTAACCTACTGAGTTCGGAAGCGCTTGACGACGCGCGGCGACAGCGAGTGTCGGCCGCAGGGTTGGGTTGCCAGGAAAGTACATTTCATGGCCGGGGGTGTCGATCTCATCGCCATGACCGTTAGGCTCGCTCGATGGAAGCTTCTTCTCCCAGAACATGGCCCTCCCCATGCGAGGGTCAAGTTCGTAGCCGACGAATCCGCAAGACCCGTAGATCGCCCGGGCAACGGTGTTGCCCTCCAAGACCTCCAGAGTCAACTTGCAGCAGCCAAGTTTGAGGGCGAGCGCCTCGGCTCTCTCCAGCATTTGCTTACACAAGCCTTTGCCTCGATGCCCCGTCGACACAACGACATCGTGAATGTTGAGTAGCGGCCGACACGCGAAGGTCGAGAACCCTTCAAGACAAACGATGAGCCCCGCCGGCTCTTGGTCGACCAAGGCGAGAATCACATGCGCTGTATCCCGCTTCCTCAGTTCTATAGCCAGATGCTCTCTCGCATGCTGAGAAAGACCGTTGCCGCCACCCATCGGATCGCGGGCGTATTCTTCCAGTAGTTGTACGAGCGCGGCGGCGTGCTCGGGAAACGCCAGGTTTCCCTCAATAATTTCGATCATAAATCACTGCCTCTTTCGGGGTCCTAACACCTTGGCGCAACCGCCGTCCTGCGTGGTATAGCGGAGGCAGGACGTTCGGCTGGAGCGCCTTGTTGGACGGCAACGTCCACCGATGCTGGCCTGCGCGGCTGGAATGAAACCGGCCTTTCAAAATCAAGTAATTGAAAAAAAGAGACCGGGAACTGCTGGATAATAAGTGTGCGTAGGTGAATCCGCTCATCATGAAGGTTCTTGAAGCGGATGGACATGAGGGTTGTTATATTAGTAAATTCTAATACTTGCAAGATTCCATGATCGAGGAGGAGTGAGGCATGACTTCGGCGATTTCTCTGCAACGGGGGGCGAATGTGGCGCTGCGCGGCGAGCAGGGCGCGGTTGCCCGGATTCAGGTGGTGCTGAACTGGCAGCCGCGCGGCGGTGATCTGGAGATCGATACCAGCGCGTTTCTCTTGGCCGCCAACGGCAAGGTCCGCGACGATCACGATATGGTGTTCTATAACAATGCCCGTTCTCCGGAGGGGGCGGTGCAACTGTTGGAGAGCACGGCGGTGGGCGGTGCGGAGGCGCGGGTGTTCCAACTCGATCTGGTCAAGCTGCCGGTGCCGGTCGAGCGGGTGGCGTTCGCCGCGACCCTGGATGAAGCGACCCGGCGGGGCCGGACCTTCGGGCATCTGTCCACCTTCCAGGTTCAGGTGCGCGACGCTGATGCGGGCACTGAAATCGCCCGCTTTGAAATGCCGCTGGAAGGGGCGTGCGAGGTGGCGTTGATCATGGCCGAGGTGTACCGGCGCGGCGGCGAGTGGAAATTTCGGGCCGTGGGTCAGGGATTCAACGGTGGGCTGGCGCCGCTGGCGATCCAGTACGGGATCGAGGTCGCCGAGGAACCAGCCGCCGCGCCACCGCCCCGGCCCGCCCCTCCTTCGACGCCGACCCCACCGCCGCCTCGACCCGTAGCTTCACCATCACCATCACCACCTCCGCCGGCGCCGAACCCGCAACGCCTCAACCTGGAAAAGCGGCTGGTGGATTTGGCGAAAAAGGACGCCACCCTGGTCAGTCTGGCCAAGAAGGCAGCGATTTCTCTGGAAAAGAAGGGCTTGCTCGACCATCGCGCCAAGGTGGCGCTGTGCCTGGATATCTCGGGCTCGATGTCCGGCTTCTACCGCAACGGGGCCATCGCCACCCTGGTGCAGCGGATTCTGGCGCTGGGGCTGCGCTTCGACGACGACGGGGAAATCGATGTCTTTCTGTTTGGCGCGGACGCGCATGATTATGGGAGCGTGGGCGTGGAGGATTACCGCGACTTCGTGCCCGCCATGCAGCGCCGCTATCCGCTCGAAGCTGGCACGAACTACGGCCGGGTGATCGCGCTGATCCGCCGGCACTACCAGCGCGATCTGCAAGCGGGGCAGCAACCGGTGTACGTGATGTTCGTCACCGACGGCGAAACTCAGGACCGGCCCGAGAGCGAGCGGCAGATCCGGGACGCCTCGCGCGAGCCGATTTTCTGGCAATTCATGGCGCTGGGCCAGAGCAAGGCGCAGGCCAAGGGCTTTTTCCGGCGCTTGCTGGCCTCCGATTTCGGGTTCCTCGCCTACCTGGACGAGATGCCGGGGCGGCTGATCGATAACGCGAACTTTTTCCAGGTCGCGGACCCGGCCGAGCCTTCCGACGAGGAACTGTACGACCTGCTGATGGGCGAGTACCCGCAATGGCTCACGGCCGCTCGGAAGCAGGGCTTGCTGCGCTAACGGACACGCGCTCGGAGGCGTCGCGGATTGTTTGGCATCCGCAATTTGCGTGGTCCGTAAGGGAGCTAACCCGCCAACTCGCTTGACGAAGCTTCGGGGTCTCTATAGGGTTCCTGAAAAGTCGCGGATTCACTCACGGTTTCGCCGATGTACGCCTATATCCTCCGCCGCCTGGCGCTGATCCCACTGACCTTGGTCGGCATCATCGCCATCAACTTCGCCATCGTTCAGATCGCCCCCGGCGGGCCGGTGGAGCAATTGCTGGCGCAGCTTCGCGATACCGCCGTGGCGGCCACCGCCCGGATCGGCGGCGGCGAGGGCGCGGAAGCGGGGCGCGCCGCGACAGGTACCGGCGACGCGGGCGCCTATCGCGGCGCGCAAGGACTGGACCCGGCCTTCATCGCCGAACTCAACCGTCAGTTCGGCTTCGACCGGCCGGCCCACGTGCGTTTCGGGCGGATGGTCGCGGATTATCTGACCTTCGATCTGGGCAAGAGCTACTTCCGCGACCGCGCGGTGCTGGACCTGGTGCTGGAGAAGCTGCCGGTGTCCATTTCGCTGGGGGTGTGGAGTACGCTGCTGATCTACGTCATTTCAATTCCGCTCGGCGTCGCCAAGGCAGTGCGCGACGGCTCGCGCTTCGACGTGCTGAGCAGCGCGGCGGTCATCGTCGGCTACGCCATCCCGGCGTTTCTGTTCGCCATCCTGTTGATCATCGTCTTCGCCGGCGGGCGCTATCTGGACTGGTTTCCGCTGCGAGGGCTAGTTTCAGATAACTGGGCGGATTTGAGCTGGCCGGCGCGGATTCTGGACTATTTCTGGCACCTGACTCTGCCGGTGACGGCGATGGTGATCGGTGGCTTCGCCGCGCTGACCATGCTGACCAAGAACGCCTTTCTGGACGAGATCAACAAGCAATATGTGGTCACCGCCCGCGCCAAGGGTTTGAGCGAGCGGCGGGTGTTGTACGGGCACGTGTTCCGCAACGCCATGCTCTTGGTGATCGCCGGCTTTCCGGCCACCCTGGTCGGCATGTTGTTCACCGGTTCGCTATTGATCGAGGTGATCTTTTCGCTGGACGGGCTGGGATTATTAGGTTTCGAGGCGGTGATCAACCGCGACTACCCGGTCATGTTCGGGACGCTGTACGTCTTCAGCCTGATCGGGTTGTTGCTGAATCTGATCAGCGACTTGACCTATCACTGGGTGGACCCCCGGATCGATTTCGCGACCCGGGAGGGGTGAATGAATTTGGCCGTGGAACGGCGTAAGACGCCGGATTACCGATGGTAATCGCCGGCCCGTTCGGGTTGGTAAAGCACGTCCACGATGAGTACATGGGCCAGCTTGCCGCCGGGCAGCGGCCATTCGATGCTCTGTCCCACCGCCAAGCCGAGCAGCGCGCTTCCGATCGGAGCCAGGATCGAAATCTTGTCCGGTTGTCCGTCGAGATCGTGGGGATAGCACAGCGTTAGTTCGAACTCCCGGCCGGTATCCTCCACCACAAACCGCACCTTGGAGTTCATGGTCACCACGGTGGGGGGCATCTCCGGCGGTTCCACGATATTGGCCCGCAGCAATTCAGACTTCAAACCTTCGATCTCGGGGTTGGACGACGATGGAACAGTCTCCAACAACGCTTCGAGACGTTGGAGATCAAGGGACGACACGGTGATTTTCGGCAATTCGGACACGGGTTACACTCCTTGCGTTGGACGGTTCAAGCCGCGATCCCGCTCAGCCGCAACAGCGGTTCGATTTGCGGTTCCCGGCCCCGGAAAGCGACGAAGCTGGCCAGCGCTGGCCGCGAGCCGCCGACTTCCAAAATATTTTCGCGGAAGCGGGCGCCGGTGGCGGCGTCGAAAATCCCCTGCTCCTCGAAGGCGCTGAACGCATCCGCCGATAGTACTTCCGCCCACTTGTAGCTGTAATAGCCCGCCGCGTAGCCGCCGGCGAAGATGTGGGTGAAGGTGTTGGCGAAGCGGTTGTAGTCCGGCGGGATGATGACCGCGACCTGCTGGCGTACTTCATCCAGGATTTCCCGCACCCGTCCGCCTCGCGCAGGATTGTAGTCCCGATGCAGGCGGAAGTCGAACAACGCGAACTCCAGTTGCCGCGCCAGGAAGATCCCGGCCTGGAAATGCTTGGCCGCCAGCATCCGTTGATACAGATCCTCCGGCAGTGGCTCGCCGGTCCGGTAATGACCCGTCAGCAGATCCAGCGCCTCCCGCGACCAGCACCAGTTTTCCAGGAACTGGCTCGGCAGCTCCACCGCATCCCATTCCACCCCGTGAATCCCCGCTACCGGCAGATAATCCACCTGGGTCAGCAGATGGTGCAGCCCGTGGCCGAACTCGTGGAACATCGTCAGGACTTCCTGATGGGTCAGCAGGGCCGGATCGGCGCCCACCGGTGGGGTGAAATTGCCCACCAGGTAGGCCACTGGCCGGCGGACCCCGCTCTCCAGTCGCCGCCGCGCCAGGCAGCCGTCCATCCACGCCCCGCCGCGCTTGTGGGGCCGGGCGTACAGGTCCAGATAGAACCGGCCGCGCGGCTGGCCGGCGGTGTCCAGGATTTCGTAAACCCGCACGTCGGGATGCCAGACCTCGACCTCTTCCAGCGGGAGGACGGTTACGCCGAACAGCCGTTCCGCGACCGC
>JAWOHQ010000359.1:0-5657 GCA_046485105.1 Candidatus Competibacteraceae bacterium
GATGATCGATCCCTCGATCGAGGAGGAATTTCACCACAAGTTTCGCGAACCGTTCCAGCCCCAGGAAGACCGGGCGCTGTTGGTGGAACAGGTCCGACTGATCGAACGGCTCGCGCCGCCCGCGCCGCTGGTGTTCCGGTCCAACCACGCCTCCAACGCCCTGGCGCTGGCGGGCGTCCTGCCCCAGGACCGGGATGCGCTGCTAACTCAGTTACAGATGGCGCTGGCCGGCGGCTTGCGCTTGCGGCCGGAGTGGTTGCGGGGCTACTGAGCCAAGATTTGGTACCACTTCTCAATCCGGGTCGAGATGTTCCAGCCGGATGCGCGTCACCGCCGCCCGAATGCTGTCCAGCGCCTCGATGGCGGCGATGGCCTCGTTCATCCGTTGCTCCCGAACCCGGTGCGTCAACAAAATGATCGGTACATGGCTGGCGGCGGTGGCGGGTTCCTTTTGCAGGATCGCCTCGATGCTGATGTCGCGGTCGGCGAGGATGCGGGTCACATCGGCCAGCACTCCGGGACGATCCAGGGCCTGCAACCGCAGGTAATAGGCGGTTTCCACCTCGGTCATCGGCAAGACCGGCAGATCGGATAGCGCGTCCGGTTGGAAGGCCAGATGCGGCACCCGGTTCTCCGGATCGGTGGTCAAGGTGCGCACCACATCGACCAGATCAGCCACCACCGCTGAAGCGGTCGGTTCGGCCCCGGCTCCGGCCCCGTAGTACAGACTCTGGCCGACCGCGTCGCCCTTGACCAGCACCGCGTTCATCACGCCATTCACATTGGCCAGCAACTGCCGGTGCGGGATCAGGGTCGGATGGACCCGTAGCTGAATGCCGCGCGCGTCGCGACGGGCGATGCCCAGATGTTTGATGCGGTAGTCGAACTTTCTCGCATACGCCACGTCTTCGCGGGTAATGCCCCGGATGCCTTCGATGTAGACTTGGTCGAATTGCAGCGGAATGCCAAACGCGATCGAGGCCAAAATAGTCAGCTTGTGGGCGGCGTCGATGCCATCGACATCGAAGCTCGGATCAGCCTCGGCATAACCCAATGCCTGCGCCTCGGCCAGCACGTCCGGGAAATCGCGACCCTGGTCGCGCATCTCGGTCAAGATGAAATTGGCGGTGCCATTGATGATACCGGCCACCCATTCCAACTGATTGCCGGCCAACCCTTCCCGGATGGCCTTGATGATCGGAATGCCGCCGGCCACCGCCGCTTCGAAGCCGACCATCATTCCGCTGGCGCGGGCGGCGGCGAAGATTTCGTTACCGTGTTTGGCGATCAGCGCCTTGTTGGCGGTGACCACGTGCTTGCCGTTGGCCAGAGCGCGCAATACCAGGCCGCGCGCCGGCTCGTAGCCGCCCATCAGCTCGACGACGACCGCAACTTCGGGATCATCGACTACTTCGAGCGCTTCGCCGGTCAGCTTCATGCCGGCAGTGTTGGCGGTGGTGGCGCCCAGATTGCGGGCGGCGGCATGAGTGATGACGATCTCGCGCCCGGCGCGGCGGCTGATTTCCTTGGCGTTGCGCGCCAGCACATGGGTGACGCCGCCGCCGACCGTGCCTAGGCCGAGCAAACCGATCTTGACCGGAGGGAATGGACTCATGATTTTGTTAGCTCCTTAGATTACCCGAGCGACCGCGCCAATGGCGGGACCGGGAGATCCAGACGATCCTTGCGGAACATCTCGCGGATGCCGCGCAACGCCTGCCGGGTGCGATGCTCGTTTTCGATCAAACCGAAGCGAACGTGATCGTCGCCGTATTCGCCGAAGCCGATGCCGGGCGACACCGCGACCTTGGCTTCGGCCAGCAGTTTCTTGCAGAACTCCAGCGAGCCGAGCGCGCGGTACGGTTCGGGGATCGGCGCCCAAACGAACATGGTCGCCTTGGGTTTCTCCAGCGCCCAACCCAGCGCGTTCAGGCCGTCGCACAGCACGTCGCGGCGCTTGCGGTACAGGTCGCGGATCTCGGCGACGCACTCCTGCGGGCCTTCCAGAGCGGCGATGGCGGCGACCTGGATCGGGGTGAACATCCCATAATCAAGATAGGACTTCATCCGGGCCAGCGCCGCGATCAAGGTGGGATTGCCGCACATGAAACCGACCCGCCAACCCGGCATGTTGTAGCTCTTGGACAGCGTGAAGGATTCGACCGCGATCTCCTTGGCGCCCGGCACTTGCAGGATCGAGGGGGCGACGTAGCCATCGAACACCAGATCGGCGTAGGCCAGATCGTGAATCACCCAGATTTCATGCTCGCGGGCGATAGCCACTACTTTTTCGAAGAAGTCCAGCTCGACGCATTGCGTGGTGGGATTGGCCGGGAAGTTCAGAACCAGCATCTTGGGCCGTGGCCAGGAATCCCGGATCGCCTTTTCCAGTTCGGCAAAGAAGTCCACCCCCGGCGCCAGCGGCACGTGCCGGATGTCGGCGCCGGCGATGACGAAGCCGTAGGGATGGATGGGATAAGCGGGATTGGGCACCAGCACGGCGTCGCCCGGCCCCATGGTGGCCAGCGCCAGGTGCGCCAGACCCTCCTTGGAACCGATGGTGACGATGGCTTCGCTCTCGAAATCCAGATCGACGGCGTAGCGGTTCTGGTACCAGCGGCAAATCGCTCGGCGCAGGCGCGGGATGCCACGCGACACGGAATACCGATGGGTATCGTCGCGCCGGGCGGCTTCAACCAGTTTTTCGACAATGTGTTTCGGCGTCGGCTGGTCGGGGTTGCCCATGCCGAAATCGATGATGTCCTCGCCCCGGGCCCGCGCCTGGGCTTTTAGCTCGTTGACGATGTTGAAGACGTAAGGCGGCAGGCGTTTGATGCGTTGAAAGTCGGCGTTCATGAGGGTGAGTCCATGACTGCGTCGCGGCGCGCGCGACCGGTGGTTTCCCTGGGTTCCGAAGATCGAAGGAGGGGGATGGTTGTAGCGCAAGTTACAAGTCATAAAGGAGTCTACTCGCAAGCCAGGGAAGCTGTCGAGTGAGGCCAGGCTGCCAGGCTGGCGACTGACTTTAAAGCTCCAGACCGGCCTATTGCTCCGGCGCGAGATAATGCCGGACTATCGGCGGAGCGCCGCCCACCAGAAACCGCCGCGCCGCCGCCTCGACTTCCCGGTCGGCCCGGGTGAACCGGCGATGTTGGCGCAAATGCTCGACCCAGGATTCGTCGATAAAAAATTCCAGCCATTTCCGTGGGTTCTCGGCATCGTTAAACAGCCCCCAGGACAAGGCGCCGTTGCGGCGCCGGATGCGGGCCAATTCGCGCATCGCCTCGGCGAAGGCGGCGGCATCGGTCGGCTCCACCTCGTATTCGAGCGTGATCAAGACCGGTCCCCGATCGGGCGCCACGGTCTCCACGGCGATCGGCGCCGGCCAGTGCAAGGAGGGCGACAGGTCGATCCCTTCCCCACGCGCCAGCTTGAAACGCCAACTCAGGGGAACGAACAGCGCCAGACCAGCGGCGGCGGCCAGCAACGCCATCGTCAGTCCGATTTGGCTGGCGACCGCGCCCCAAAGTCCGCTACCCATCGCCATGGCCCCGAAAAAGGTCAGCATGTACACCGCCAGCACCCGGGCGCGCACCCAGGCCGGCGCCAAGGTCTGAGCCGAAACCTGCAAGGAGGACAGCACCGCGATCCAGGCGGCGCCGGCCACCAGCATGGCAAGTGCAAGCGCCGGAACCGAACGAGCCAGAGCCAGACAGACCAGGATCGCCGCATACAGGAGGCTGGCGCCCGCCACCAACGCATCCCGCGACAGGCGCTCGCGCAACTTCGGCAACGCGAAGGCGCCGCCCACCGCGCCGACCCCCAGGGCGGCCAGCAGCCCGCCATACAGGTTGGCGCCGCCCGCCAATTCCAGCCGGACCAGTAGAGGGAGTAACGCCATCCCGGCGCTGGCACACAGGAAAAAAGCCAGCGCGCGGACCAGGAGGGCGTGCAAAGCGGGTTCCCTGCGCGCGTAGCTCAAGCCGATCCGCAGCGCTCCGAAAAAGCGTTCCGACGGTAACACGCGCTCCACGGGCGGAGGCCGCCAACGCCACAACACCACGATGACGCCGAGAAAGGACAGCGTATTGAGCAGAAACGTCGCCCAAGGGCCAGTGGCGCTGATGATCAGGCCAGCCAACGCCGGACCGACCGCGCGGGAGATGTTGAACCCGACGCTGGACAGCACCACGGCGGCGGGCAGCTCGTCGGGAGGAACCAGATCCGGAGTCAACGCCACCCAGGCCGGCATCATCAGCGCCGAGCCGATGCCCATGGCCAAGGTCAACCACAGCAGGCTCGCCGGCGTGATGCCCCCGCTCCAGGTCAAGATCGCCAGGGCCAGCGCCACCCCGGCCATCCAGGCTTGCAAGATCAGCAAATAGCGACGCCGGTCCACAATATCGGACAACGCCCCGGCGGGCAACGCCAGCAAAAACATCGGCGCGGCGTTGGCCGCTTGCACCAGGGCGACGGTGAGCGGGTCCGACGACAGCGAAGTCATCAGCCAGCCCGCCCCGACCTCATGCATCCAGGTACCGATATTGGACGCGATAGCCGCCAGCCACACCCAGCGAAAGATCGTGTGCCGCAGCGGACTCCAGGCCGATGGAGGCGCGGCGGGCGGTTTGCGCTCCTCCTCCCCCAGCGAGAGAGGAGACGAAGGCGAAGGCTGGCTCACAATGTGGGTGACCTCAGAATGCGAAGCAGGAACAACCCAACGCGCCCCAGAAGCCGCTGAAGTCGCTGACTGGCGCCGTCGACCGATAGGCGCGAGCGTGGGAATGACCATGCACCGCGCAGGCTCCTCCTGGCGTATGGGCGTGTTTCATGTGGGCCGCGGGTCGATGATGGCCCGGTACGATGGCGACCGGCGACCAGTCCGGCAATACGGGAAGCGGCGGTGGATCCAGGTCCGCGAACTCGCCCGCCCCATGCACGATCCGGCCGCCGACCACCGTCAGAACCGACTCAATACCCTTGATCTCCTCCTCCGGCACGCTGAAATAATCGGCGGACAGCACGGCCAGATCGGCCAGTTGCCCGACCTGAATCGCCCCTTTCCGCCCTTGCTCCGAGGAGAACCAGGCGCTGCCGACCGTCCACAATTCCAGAGCTTTTTCCCGCGACAGACGATTGCGCTCGTCGTAAAGGGCCAATCCGCCGACCGTGCGGCCGGACGCCAGCCAGTACAGCGCAGTCCAGGGATTGTAGCTGGCGACGCGGGTCGCGTCGGTGCCGGCGCCCACCGGTACGCCCATCGCCAACATTTGCTGGATCGGCGGGGTGCTCGCGGCGGCGGCAGGGCCGTAGCGATCGACGAAATACTCGCCCTGAAAAGCCATGCGGTGCTGGATGGCGATGCCGCCACCCAGCGCCCGGACCCGCTCGATGTTGCGGGTGGAGATCGTCTCGGCGTGATCGAACAGCCAATGCAGTCCGGCGAATGGAATATCGCGATTCACCCGCTCGAACACGTCCAGCATCCGGCTGATGGATTCGTCGTAGGTAGCGTGCAGGCGGAACGGCCAGCGATGCGCGACCAGATGCCGAACCACCGGTTCCAGTTCCGCCTCCATCGCCGGCGGTAAATCGGGACGGGGTTCCAAAAAGTCCTCAAAGTCGGCCGCGGAGAAGGCCAGCATCTCCCCCGCTCC
>JAWOHQ010000360.1:0-3838 GCA_046485105.1 Candidatus Competibacteraceae bacterium
GATAAGCGGGATTGGGCACCAGGACGGCGTCGCCCGGCCCCATGGTGGCCAGCGCCAGGTGCGCCAGACCTTCCTTGGAACCGATGGTGACGATGGCTTCGCTCTCGAAATCGAGAGCGACGTCATAGCGGGTCTGGTACCACTGGCAGATCGCCCGGCGCAGGCGCGGGATGCCGCGCGACACGGAATACCGATGGGTATCGTCGCGCCGGGCCACCTCGACCAGTTTCTCGACGATGTGTTTCGGCGTCGGCTGGTCGGGATTGCACATGCCGAAATCGATGATGTCCTCGCCCCGGGCCCGCGCCTGGGCTTTTAATTCGTTGACGATGTTGAAGACGTAAGGTGGCAGGCGTTTGATGCGTTGAAAGTCGGCGTTCATGATGTGGTGTGTCCATGAGCGGCGTCGCGGGGGGCGGCCGGCGGTTTCCCTGGGTTCCGAAGATCGAAGGGCGGGACGGAGGGCTGTGGAATAGAAGGAAAATAGTGTATCCGAAGGGAGGCTATCGAGCTAGCTCGGTCAGCGGCTTGCCCGGCGCGGAGATACCGACGACTTGGGGTTTTCGGCGAGCAGCCGCTGGACATCGGCGGCCGGCAAGCGAAACCGATCAGTCCATTTAATCTCCAAGGTCGGTTGCGGCGCTAGCTCGCGATAGCGCAAATGCGACGTTACGCAGAGAGATTTACTCGACGTTGCTACCTGCGATAAACCTCGCGCCTGTGGCCGATATCGATGATGAGTATGACAAGCTGTTCGTCGTCGATCTCGTAGAGGATTCGATAGTCACCGACGCGAATCCGCCAAGCCTCTCTTCCACTGAGCTTTTTAACTCCATCAGGTCTCGGCTCGTCCGCCAGGCGACGGATGGCGGCGGCGATCCGGTCCTGATCGGGTTTGGCGATCCGCGACAGCGCCTGTTGCGCGCACTTCTCGATAAAGATCTCGTAGGTCAATCGGTCTTTCCCGCACGGATCTGGAGCATGGCTTGCTCGAACGGCGCCGGCTTCGAAGGATGACGCTTCGCCTCGTCGTAGGCGCGGATGTCGTCAAGTTCCTCCAACTCTTCTTTGATTTGCTCCCATTCAGCAAGCGGCAGAACCACCGCTTTACGGTTTCCCACCCGATCGATCAAATACTCTTCGTGAACAGTGATCATCGCATCATCCATCTCAATTTCGGCTCTTTGGGAATGCCGGAGTATAAATTCTGTTTTATAAGCTGGCCTACCGTTCCGGAGCGAGATAATGCCGGATTGTCGGCGAAGCGCCGCCCACCTGAAACCGCCGCGCCGCCGCTTCGATTTCCCGGTCGGCCCGCGTGAATCGGTGATGTTGGCGCAAGTGCTCGACCCAGGATTCATCGATAAAGAATTCCAGCCATTTCCGCGGATTCTCGGTATCGTTGAACAGACCCCAGGACAGGGCGCCGTTGCGGCGCCGGATGCGGGCCACCTCGCGCATCGCCTCGGCGAAGGCGGCGGCATCGGCCGGCTCCACCTCGTACTCGAGCGTGATCAACACCGGCCCCCGATCGGGCGCCACGGTCTCCACGGTGATCGGCGCCGGCCAGTGCAGGGAGGGCGACAGGTCGATCCCTTCCCCGCGCGCCAGCTTGAACCGCCAACTCAGGGGAACGAACAGCGCCAGACCAGCAGCGGCGGCCAGCAACGCCGTCGACAGCCCGGCCTGGCTGGCGACCGCGCCCCACAAGCCGCTACCCACCGCCATGGCCCCGAAAAAGGTCAACATGTACACCGCCAGCACCCGGGCGCGCACCCAGGCCGGGGCCAGAGTCTGGGCCGAAACCTGCAAGGAAGATAGCACCGCGATCCAGGCGGCGCCGGCCACCAGCATGGCAAGGGCGAGCGCCGGAACCGAACGAACCAGGGCCAGACAGACCAGAATCGCCGCGTACAGCAGGCTGGCGCCCGCCACCAACGCATCCCGCGACAGGCGCTCGCGCAATTTCGGCAACACGAAGGCGCCGCCCACCGCGCCGGCCCCCACGCCGGCCAGCAGCCCACCGTACAAGTGGGCGCCGCCCGCCAATTCCAGCCGGACCAGGAGGGGCAACAAGGCCATCCCGGCGCTGGCGCACAGGAAAAAGGCCAGCGCGCGGATCAGGAGTGCATGCAGGGTCGGTTCCCGGCGCGCGTAGCTCAAGCCGATTCGCAGCGCCCCAAAAAAGCGTTCCGATGGCAACACCCGCTCCACGGGCGGGGGACGCCAGCGCCACAACACCACGATGACGCCGAGAAAGGACAGCGTGTTGAGCAGAAACGTCGCCCAGGGACCGGTGGCGCTGATGATCAGGCCGGCCAGCGCCGGACCGACCGCGCGGGAGATGTTGAACCCAACGCTGGACAGCACCACCGCGGCGGGCAGTTCGTCGGGGGGCACCAGATCCGGCGTCAACGCTACCCAGGCCGGCATCATCAGCGCCGAGCCGATGCCCATGGCCAGGGTCAACCACAGCAGGCTCGCCGGCGTGATGCCGCCGCTCCAGGCCAGCAACGCCAGGGTCAGCGCTACTCCCGCCATCCAGGCTTGCAGGACCAGCAGGTAGCGACGCCGGTCCACGATATCGGACAGCGCTCCGGCGGGCAGCGCCAGCAAAAACATCGGCGCGGCGTTGGCCGCTTGCACCAGGGCGACGGTGAAGGGGTCCGACGAGAGCGAAGTCATCAGCCAGCCCGCGCCGACCTCGTGCATCCAGGCGCCGATGTTGGACGCGATGGCCGCCAGCCACACCCAGCGAAAGATCGTGTGCCGCAACGGACTCCAGGCGGAGGGAGGCGCGGCGGACGGTTTGCGCTCCTCCTCCCCTGGCGAGAGAGGAGACGATGGCGAAGGCTGGCTCAAAGTCTCGATAACCTCAGAACGCGAAGCAGGAGCAACCCAGCGCGCCCCAGAAGCCGCTAAAGTTGCTCGCCGGCACAGTCGAACGGAAGGCTCGATCGTGGGAATGACCGTGCACCGCGCAGGCTCCTCCTGGCGGATGCGCGTGTTTCATGGAGGCCGCGGGTCGATGATGGCCCGGTACGATGGCGACCGGCGACCAGTCCGGCAACACGGGAAGCGGCGGCGGATCCATGTTCGCGAACTCGCCCGCGCCATGCACGATCCGGCCGCCGACCACCGTCAGCACCGACTCGATACCCTTGATCTCCTCTTCGGGAACGCCGAAATAGTCGGCGGACAGCACGGCCAGATCGGCGAGTTGCCCGACCTGAATCGCCCCTTTCCGTCCTTGCTCCGAGGAAAACCAGGCGCTGCCGACCGTCCACAGTTCCAGAGCCTTTTCCCGCGACAGCCGATTGCGCTCGTCGTAAAGCGCCAGCCCGCCGACCGTGCGGCCGGACGCCAGCCAGTACAGCGCGGTCCAGGGATTGTAGCTGGCGACGCGGGTCGCGTCGGTGCCGGCGCCCACCGGCACGCCCATCTCCAGCATCCGCTGAATCGGCGGGGTGGTCGCGGCGGCGGCGGCGCCGTAGCGATCCACAAAGTACTCGCCCTGAAAGGCCATGCGGTGTTGGATGGCGATGCCGCCGCCCAACGCCCGGACCCGCTCGATGTTGCGGGCGGAGATCGTCTCGGCGTGATCGAACAGCCAATGCAGGCCGGCGAATGGAATGTCGCGATCCACTCGCTCGAACACGTCCAGCATCCGGCTGATGGATTCGTCGTAGGTAGCGTGCAGGCGGAACGGCCAGCGATGCGCGACCAGATGCCGAACCACCGGTTCCAGTTCCGCCTCCATCGCCGGCGGTAAATCGGGACGGGGTTCCAAAAAGTCCTCAAAGTCGGCCGCGGAGAAGGCCAGCATCTCCCCCGCTCC
>JAWOHQ010000374.1:0-4005 GCA_046485105.1 Candidatus Competibacteraceae bacterium
GCGTTCGGTCCCGCCACTCCCATCCGCGCCAGCGCCACGCTGGCGCGGATGGGAGTGGCGGGACCGAACGCGCCGGCCGCGCTTGAAAAAATGCTGGGCGTGGCGCCGGGGCGGGCGAACGATATCGTTGCGGAGAACCTCGCGATCATTCGCCTGCCCGGACCCGGACCGCGCTATGAACTACACGGTGCGACAGCGGATATTCAGCAAGTGTGGGGGGCACTCGGGTCCGAATTCACGCCGGTCGGCGCGGAGCCTTGGCGACTGCTGGAGATCCTCGCCGGCATCCCGATGGTTTACCCCGAGACCGTGGACGCCTTCGTGCCGCAGATGCTCAACTTGCAGCTGTTGGAGGGAATCGGCCTGCAAAAAGGCTGCTATACCGGCCAGGAAGTGGTGGCGCGCACTCATTACTTAGGCAAGCTGAAGCGGCGGATGTATCTCGCCCGGGTGGACAGTCCGAACCCACCCCATCCCGGCGATGCGCTGTTCTCCCCGCAGGCCGACGCCAGTCAGAGCGCCGGTCGGCTGGCCGATGCCTGCCCGCATCCGGACGGCGGTTATGCCGTGCTCGCCGTGGCGTCGATCGAGTGCGCGGAGCAGGGGACGTTGCGGCTGGGCGACGCCAATGGGCCGGTGCTGCGGCTGGAATCGTTACCGTATGGTTTCGAGGCGGCGGACTAATCATCTGTCGGCGCCCAGCCGCCGAGATCCTTCCAGCGGTTGACGATCCGGCAGAACAGTTCCGCCGTGCGCTCGGCGTCGTAAATCGCCGAATGCGCTTCGCGCTCGTCCCACTGCAGCCCCGCCGCGCGCAGCGCTCGGGACAACACGGTCTGCCCGTAGGCCAGTCCGGCCAGCGACACCGTGTCTAAACTGCTGAACGGATGAAAGGGATTGCGTTTGATCTGGGCGCGGGCCGCCGCCGCGTTCAGAAATGCCAGATCGAAGAACGCGTTGTGGCCGACCAACACCGCGCGCGTACAACCGGTTTCGCGCACTTCCCGACGTATTTCTCGAAAGATGGCGCTCAACGCCTCGCTTTCCGGGACGGCAAAGCGGAACGGATGATCGGGATCGATGCCGTTCACCGCCATGGAAGCCGGGTCCAGCCGCGCGCCGGGGAACGGCTGCACGTGATGGGCCAGCGTGCCGGCGGGATACAGATAGCCCCGCCAGTCCATGCGCACGATCACGGCGGCGATTTCCAGCAGAGCGTCGGTCTGGGCGTTGATGCCGCCGGTCTCGACATCCACGATCACCGGCAAAAATCCCCGGAATCGGCGGGCAATAAGCGGGTTGGGAGCGGGTTCGTTCATTCATGCAGCATAACGGATAGCCCACGGCAACGCACTCGCGTTGCGTGAGACCGTTCCAACCCAGCGTGTCGTGCTCCACCCAGGATCAGCATGGCCTAACCCGCCAGATGGGCCGACCCCATCGATCGATCAAACCCCGCTCGATCAGCCACGCCCGCGCGTCCTCGGCATCTCGTTCGAACCAGGCTTGGGCCGACCCCAGGCGAAAGCTATAGCCCCAGGCGTCCATGTCGGCGCACATCCGCGCCCGCCCGACATTGGGTAATTCATCGGCCAGCAAGATTTGCAGATAGCAGACGCCATTCTCTTCAATACACTCGCCGCCGGCATCGGTATGTAATCGCGCCCGGCGTTCGGCGTCCATGCAGATGTAGTGACAAGCTTCATGCAGGGCGGAATGCACCGGCGTATCGCCGCGCGCGAACAGAAGATTACCGACCAGCCCCGCCTCGGTTTCGCCCCAGTAACTGCCGGGAATGACCGTGCCTGACGGAACCCAATTCACCACCAATCCGTAACGAGCCAGCAATTTTTCCAGCGGCTCGCGGCCCACCTCGGCGCAGGTCAGAACGGCAACAGCCGTTTGTGCAGTCATGATTCGCTCCGATCATCATTGGCCGCCTTACGGTTAGCGCCCATCACTACCTGGTCCGGCAAGATTGGCCAATTCTCTGGAAAGCTCATTATTTTTCGATGGGTTGGTCCATGATTCGTCACTGGGCGGGAATGATTGGCGGAATGCATATGTCGATTCATTGAGGTATTAAATAACCAAATAGAATATAAAGTAGAGGTGAAAATGCAGAATTTTCCTAGTAAACTGGCGTCTCTAATCACCGCCGCCGCTGCGGCGCACGGAATCCTACTCGTCGCCATTGTCGTTTAGAGGATATGCCATCCCATGAGCCGAACCTACCTATTCACCTCCGAATCCGTCTCCGAAGGACACCCGGACAAAATCGCCGACCAACTCTCCGATGCCGTGCTGGATGCCATCATCGCCGAGGACCCCAAAGCCCGCGTGGCCTGTGAAACCCTGATCAAGACCGGGGTGGTGGTGCTGGCCGGCGAGATCACCACTGCGGCGTGGGTCGATTTCGACCAAATCGTGCGCGATACCATCATCGGCATCGGTTACGACAGCTCCAAGGTCGGCTTCGATGGCGCCACCTGCGCGGTGCTGTCCTGCATCGGCAAGCAGTCGACCGACATCGCGCAAGGGGTGGATCGCCAAAACCCTGAAGAACAGGGCGCCGGCGATCAGGGTCTGATGTTCGGGTACGCTACCCGGGAGACCGACGTGCTGATGCCCGCGCCCATCACCTACGCCCACCGGCTGGTCCAGCGGCAGGCGGAGATGCGCAAAAGCGGCGTGCTGCCCTGGCTGCGGCCCGACGCCAAGAGTCAGGTCACCTTCCGCTACGAAAACAATCAGGTCGTAGGGGTCGAGGCGGTGGTGCTGTCGACCCAGCACGACCCCGATATCAGTTACAAGTTGCTGCGCGAAGCCGTGATGGAGAACATCCTCCTGCCGGTGCTGCCAGCCGAATGGCTGGATCGGCATACCCAATACCATATCAACCCGACCGGCAGTTTTGTCATCGGCGGGCCAGTGGGCGATTGCGGTCTGACCGGACGCAAGATCATTGTGGATACTTACGGTGGCTCCGCCCATCACGGCGGCGGCGCGTTCTCCGGCAAGGATCCTTCCAAGGTGGATCGCTCCGCCGCCTACATGGGTCGCTACGTCGCCAAAAACATCGTGGCCGCCGGTCTGGCGGACAAATGCGAAATTCAAGTGTCTTATGCCATCGGTGTGGCCGAACCGACGTCGATCAGCATCAACACCTTTGGCACCGGCAAGATCGATGAAGATCGACTCGTGGATATCGTGCGCGGCCACTTCGACCTGCGACCGTATAGCCTGGTCAAGACCTTGAATCTGATCCGGCCGATTTACCGCAAGACTGCCGCTTACGGGCACTTCGGGCGCGAGGAACCGGAGTTTACCTGGGAGCGTACCGACAAGGCGGATGAACTGCGGGACGCGGCGGGACGTTAGGAAGACAAAGTCCTACTCTTCATTTTTTCTCGCCTCCATGCCGAGGGGCGCTGCAACGGCTCTGACCGTCAGGCTCGGCATGGCATGGCTTTCAACAAGCCAACGGCGCCCGTTCACAACTGTATGGAGTCCGTTATGAACGCCGTCGTTCGCGAAAAAACCTTTACTGATTACCACGTTGCCGATCTTTCCCTGGCCGGTTGGGGCCGCAAGGAGATCGCCATCGCCGAAACCGAAATGCCCGGCCTGATGGCGGTGCGCCAAGAGTATCTGGCGCAACAGCCGCTCAAGGGCGCCCGGATCACCGGGTCGCTGCACATGACCATCCAGACCGCCGTGCTGATCGAGACGCTGGCGGCGCTGGGCGCGGAGGTGCGGTGGGCCTCCTGCAATATCTTTTCCACCCAGGATCACGCCGCCGCCGCCATCGCCGCCGACGGCATCCCGGTGTTCGCCTACAAGGGGGAGTCGCTGGAAGAATACTGGGACTTCACCCACCGCATTTTCCAATGGCCGAACGGCGGCGCGCCCAACATGATCCTGGATGACGGCGGCGACGCGACGCTGCTGGTCACGCTCGGCGCTCGAGCCGAACAGGATCGCACGCTGCTCGATCATCCGACC
>JAWOHQ010000063.1:0-4537 GCA_046485105.1 Candidatus Competibacteraceae bacterium
TGACACCAAACTGTCCTGAACGGGCCCTGATGATATTCACCGAACTCCTGAACGAGATAGCCCGGGTGCGCTATTACCGACCTAAAATCCCACGGCCCTCGCAACCCCGTGTCTCCAAGAAACCCATTAACAAATGGCAGCTCGATAAAGCCAAACGAATGGCAAACGCTTAATTCAACAGTATTGCCCCCAGTCGGAAGGCCCCCGGATCGATCCTTCCTCTGACATCGCTCAAGGTATCGTGCGAGGGAATCCCGTTGGGCAAGTCCAGAACTCCCCGTAACCAGGCTTCTTTTTCTTCCGCAAACGCTTCCATCCCGACCCAATCTTCCACGCCACTCAGCACCGCGCACAGCACAATCATCAGAATATCCTGCAGGGGGTGCAACTTGTTGCGGGTCTCGCGGCGAGGATCGGGCAGGTCGGCAAAATACGGGCGCGGGTCGAGCAGTTGGGGCAGCATCAGTTCTCTCCATCCGATCAACCCCATCCCGTTACCCGAGCGAGCCGCCTCCTGTCAACCCCCACATAGCGCGATTGCCCTGCGAGCCCCTGGGGGCGCCCGGCGTTTCCGCCTATTTTGCGTTAAAATAATCGATAAACAATGATTCGAAGCTTCGGACCCCCTCATGGGCAACAAACCCCAATCCCGGGCGCTGACCTGCGCTTTCCTCCGTCACGGCGACCCGACGCCCGCCGAACTGCCGCTGCCCGACGCCCCGGTCGGCCATCCCGAGGCGGTCTTGCCGGCGGGCGGGTTGAACGTGCTGTTCGGGCGTTCCGCGCCGCGCGTCGTCAGCCTGGCCCTGCGGCGGGCGCTGCAGCAGGGGTATCGGCCCTTCGCCATCGGCTTGGAACTGGCGTTGCCCCGCGCCCTCCCGCACCCGGTGGACCTCGTCGATCTGGCGGCGGTCTCCACCCTGCTCCTGGACAAAACCCGGGTGACGGTGGCGCTGGCGGCCGGCATCGAGGATCGGCTGGCCGCCTATCTGACCGCCGAAGGCCAGGCGCCCGGACCGCGGCGGGCGGCGATTCTGTTCGATCTGGTGGGCGCCCACCCGCGCCTGCTCGCCCGGCTGGTCCAGGACCCCGACTTTGCCCACCTGCGGGCGGTCGGCTACACGGTGCCGGGCGGTAACGGCGGGCCGACCTGCGTGTTGTTGTACCTGCGGGATCTGGCCGCCATCACCCGGATCGACGTCCAGCAGGCCGGAACGGAGCCGATCGCCTTTCGTCTCCCCACCCCGGCCGAACTGGCGGCGCCCGCGCCCGGCTACAACCCCTTCCGCGCCTGAGCCCCCCGAGCCGAACGGGATTCCCCCGCCCGGCCGGTTGCCCGCGTCTCCGCGCCCAGCGGGGACCCTCAGGGAACGCGGCCCGGCGCGGCTCGCTCCATGCCGGCCAGCAGGCGCTTTAACGACCGCACGATCGAGCGTTGATAGCGCCGATGGTGGCGGGGCGTCCGGCTGTGGTAGTTGCCTACCCCAGTGGCGAGATCCGGCGCCGCGCGCAGTTCCCGCGCCAGGATGGCGGCGCCGACGTGGAGGTTGTAGCAGCCGTGGTCGCGCAAGTCGCGGGCGTTCAAGCCTTCCCGGCGGACCCAACGCGTGTTGACTTGCATCGGGCCGAGATCGTGGCTGCCGTCGCGGTTGCGCCGGGCCAGGCCGGGTCGCCCGCCCTCGGTCTCGAGCACCGCCAGAAGCAAGGCTTCCGGCACCCCATGGACGGACGCCGCCTGCTGGACGCATTCGACCGTCACCGGCGACGTCGGTCCGGGCGGGGGCAGATCAGGAAACAGCATGGTGGATTCCCTCGCTCGCCGGCGGCCGGTTGCGGCGCACGGCGTGTGGGTTGGGTGTTTTTGACTCACCGACCGGTTGACTCATCGGCGTACTGACTGACTGACGTATTGACTCATTGGCTCACTGACTTACAGACTTACAGACTCACTGACTTACCGATTCACTGACTCATCCCTTCACCGATTCATCCGATGCATCCTTCCACGGCGAGCCGCGCCACCCCTCAGACCGAGGACGCCGGCACAGCGGCGGGCCGCGAGCGCGCCGGAGGGTTCGATGCCGATGCCGACGAGGTCACCGACGAGCGCTGCGCCTCGGCTGGCGCCCGTTCCCGATCCGGCGTCAGTCCGTCGAATTGGCGCAGAATCGCCGCGAAATGAAACGCGATCCCCTCGTAACCGAGCCGGCGGTCCTGGTACTGGCGGGCGATGGCGTCCGCCCCGGTGGGATCGTGCCGGTTGAGACAGTCCTGGTAATCCTGGATCAGCGCGACCGACTCCCGATGGACCCGCGCGAGGGTCGCGGCATACAGCCGCCCCCCGACCTGGAGATAGTGCAGCAGGGCGATGCGGTGGGTGGATTCGTCCAGTTCCAGCCGCTGGCGCGCTCGGTCGGCCCGTTCGGTGGCGGCGCGGGCCAGCACCGCGCGGGCATCGGCCAGCACCGCCGACCGGTCGCGGTTGAAGTCGTGTTCCAGCGCGGCGACCGCGACGCGGGCCAACGCGCGCGCGTAACCCCATTCCACGTCCAGCGCCGCGTCGGCCGACACCCAATCCGGCCGTTCCTCGGGCGGCCAACCCCCGCCCGCCGCCAGCGGCGGGGCGAGCAGCGCCGCCAGCGTCTCGGGCGAGCGCTGGTGGACCCAGTCGGGGTTGCGCTCGATCAGCGTCGCCAGCAGTCGATGCACTTCGTACTGATGGTAGCCCGACAGGGTGGCGGTCGCCGGATCGAGTCCGGCATTTTGCAGCAGACGCGCCGCCAGGTGACGGGCGCTTTCGGCCAGCCACCGGCTCGCGTGGGGGAGATAGTCCGCCACCGCCTGGGTTTGCCGCAAGGCGGCGCTCACCAGCAGGCTCATCAGCTTGCTGTGCGCGAGCGCGTGCTTCAAGTGGTCGCGGGCGGCGCGGTGCCGGGCTTCCCCCTCCTCCCCGAAATCCGGGACCGGCCAGGGCGCCGCGCCGGCGGTCGGTTGGCCAGCGGCGGCCTGACGCAGCGCCGCCAAGGGGGGAACTGGCGCGGAACGCACGGCGGCGCCGCCCGTCACCTGGGTCAGGTAGGCGCCCAGTTGGGTGGGCGGAATCGCGGTACTGCGCACCGTGGTCATGGCGCCGGAGCTCCCGGATGTGTCCCCATCGTTGGGATGAGCGGCGTACCTATCGGTCGTGGCTACCCTCCCCCGCCGACGGTTCCCCCACGCGGACTCCAGCAGGGATAGCCCGCGTTCCAGCCGTCGGTTTGTCTTTTAATAATGTATTAAATAAAATAATAAGCAATAGTTCAACGCGACATTCTGATGATCGAACCCGCGCCCCCTGCCCGGTTCGCCTGCGGCGCGCCCGCCGAACCGGACGCCATCGCCCTGGGAGGATTGCTGGCCTGGATCGCCTGGAATCAGGTCGAGGCGGGTTGCGACCTCCAGGTCCTGGACGAGGGGGCCACTTTGGTGGTCGCATCCTCGGCGCTCGCCCACGGCTTTCAACTCGGCTGGCGGGAGGCGGAGTCGGGACCGGGATATCCGTTCCTGGCCTATGGCGAAGCGCTCGACTGGTTCGCCGCCGCCTGGCGGGGCGTGCAATTCAGCGCCGCCGGCGTGCTGTTGCTGGCGCGGACGGTCGAGCCGCTGGCGGTGCTGCTCCCGACCGACTGGCCCGCCGCCGTCGGGACGCTGGCTCGCCGCGCGGCGCTGGCCAACGTACCCTGGTGTCACGTGACGCCGTTCGCGGGGGCGTATCTGGATCGGCTGCGCGAGCGCCCCGTGGCTCGCCGGGCGGCCGTCGCCCACCTCGGTGACCTGCAAGTGACGCGGAGCGTCTCGATTCCCATCCTGAAGGAAGCCCCATGGTTCGCACGACTCCGAATGCACGCGGCCCGCGCGTGATCGCTTTCCCGCTCGCCGGCCTCGCGCCCGGCGATCCCCGCCTGATTCCGGGGCTGGCCCTGCTTCTGCCGCCGCCGCAGCGCCGGGAACTGGCGGAAGCGCTCCAACGCGCGCCACAACCCCAACAAATCATCGAGCGCCTGCGTCAGGCCCTGCAATGCCGGGAACCGCTGGCGCGCATCGTCGAACGGCTGGCGCGCGAGCCGGCGCTCCTGCCGCAAACACCCCGCGCCGACGATCCAGCGGTTCCGACGCTCCGGGAGACGAGGCGGTCCCACCGTGAGGCGCGACCGGCATCCCCCTGGGCCGCCAAGCCGCATCCATGATTCATCAGCCCCGCACGGGAGTTCCGACAGCCCATCCAGCGTCGCAACGTCCGGTCACCCTCTCGGATCGAAGGTCAGCGTCCGTCCGAATCGGGTGACTTCTCGAGCGACGAGCAGGCCATGCAGGGCAATCGCGCTATGCGGCAGCCGGACTGGGCTGACCGAAGAGGAGGCGCAACCGGTAATCATCGTTGAGGGCGGCCCGGAGTTTGCGGCGCCGGATACTGTCGCGTGGGGGGCCGTTATGACGCAGCATATTCAGGGCGATGCGGCGAATCAAGGCCAGGTTCTCGGCCGAGTGATCGTTGCGC